>CAZHLZ010000036.1:0-16895 GCA_964532475.1 uncultured Chitinophaga sp. | reverse complement strand
TTAGCAACAAAGAAGGAGTTGCTACATTAAAGAGACAAGTTACTTCCCGATACAGAACTTACTAAAAATATTCCCCAATAAATCTTCCGTGCTGATATCGCCCGTAATATTTCCAATTTCGAACATGGCTTGACGAATATCCATGGCAATAAAATCTCCTGTTACACCCGTTTCTAAACCTAAACTTGCTTGGTTTAAGGCAAGTTGTGCTTTTTTAAGGGCTTCTAAATGTCTGGCATTGGAAACTATCGTTGCTTGTTCTATGTCGTTTGATCCAACAATAAGTTGAACTAAGTGCTCTTTTAATTCATGAATTCCTTGTCCGAATTTTGCGGAAATATAGATACTTGATAACTCTTGATTATCAGAGTTTTCGCTATTATTTGTAAGATCAATTTTATTAAAAACAAGCAAGATTTTTTTATCTGGATAGTTCGTTTTTATATTTTGTACGAAATTATAAATCTCACCTTTTCCCTCTTTGTTCGGAATGGAATCCGTTAAAACCAACACGATTTTTGCCAACTTAATTTTTTCCAAAGAACGTTCAATCCCAATTGCTTCAATTTTATCGCTATCCGAATCCTTTAAACCTGAGCGAATTCCAGCTGTGTCAATCAATCGGAATAAAATGCCCCCAATATTTAAGGTTTCTTCAATTGAATCACGAGTGGTACCAGCAATGTTGGAAACAATCGCACGCTCCTCTCCTAACAATTGATTCAAGAGTGTAGATTTTCCTGTATTTGGTGCACCAACAATAGCAACGGGAACTCCATTTTTTATGGCATTCCCAAGCTCAAAGGATTCGATTAATTTTTGAATGTAATTCAAGACTTCAGAGACCAAATTTTTGAGTTGGGTTCGGTCGGCAAATTCAACATCTTCTTCCGCAAAATCTAATTCCAATTCAATCAAAGAAGCAAAATTGATTAATTTCTCACGTAAATCTTTTAATTCATTCGAGAATTTTCCGCGCATTTGGTTCATGGCGATTTCATGCGACTTTTTGGATTCAGATGCAATCAAGTCTGCCACTGCTTCTGCTTGTGTTAAATCCATTTTGCCGTTCAAAAATGCTCGCATCGTAAATTCACCTGGCTTCGCCAATCGACAACCATTTTTGATTAACAATGAAAGTAATTCCTGTTGAATAAAATTAGATCCATGGCAAGCAATTTCAACCGTATTTTCACCCGTAAAACTTTTACCTTGATGCAAAACGGTGACTAAAACTTCGTCTAAAATGCTTGAATCTTCCAAAAGTATTTTGCCAAAATGAACCGTATGAGATGCTACATCACTTATGGATTTTGAGAAAATTCTATCTGTAATTTCAAATGCTTTTTCCCCAGAAATACGAATAACTGCTATTCCACCAATACCTGGAGCGGTTGATAAAGCACAAATAGTTTCGTTGGAAGGAAAGTTCATAGAATTGAGAATAAAGAATTGAGAATGAAAAATTGAGAATTGAGAATTGAGAATGAAGAATTGAGAATGAAGAATTGAGAATGAAGAATTGAGAATTGAGAATGAAGAATTGATAATAAAGTTTTTTACAAATCTCTTCGTTTTAAAGCTTGGTAGGCGATAAAAATGAAAATAGACATATAGATGAAGGTAAAAATGATTATTTCAATCAAATCCATTCTTGGAACTACTTCCCCAGATTGTTTTTCAGCCATCTTAATTAATGATTCAAAAAACGGAATTGGAGTTAATTTCGAAAACACATTTAGTGGAAAGTACATGTATAATTGAGCTGGTAAAAATAGTCCAATAATTGTCTCAAATAAAAATGAAAGTACAAAGAAAATGATTGACATTGCTGGTTTTTTAACCAATACAGCAAAAAAGAAGGCAAAACTAAAATAGGCCAAAGTTTGTAAAAAGTATATGAAAACAAAATGGATGTTGTCGTACATTTTAAATTCTAGGGAATTAATTGAGCCAAAAACCAATGCAATCAAAGCCGTATAAATGCTTACAACAATTGAGGTAAATACGATAAAAATAAATTTACCTGCAATTACTTCTTTTTTGGTCATCCCGTCAATGATATTTTGCTTTAAAGTCCTGTTAGAGAATTCATTACAAGTAACAATTACAATAATTACTCCCATCAACACGTTGAAGTAACTCGCACAATAGGTTGTAAATTTCCATACTAAAGGAAAGGACCAAAATTCTGTTTTGGAAGGAAAAAGAGGAAGTCCACTTGCTCCAAAAAATGATCCCAAAGCAAAAATTAACAAAGGTACCATGACGATATATACTAAAAAAATAACCTTTATTGATGTTAACTTTTTTAATTTTGCGTATTCAATATTTATTAATTGTTTCATTATGAATGTTTTAAATTAGGATTTAATAATTTCTAAGAACATAGATTCTAGATTTTTACGATGCTCCTTGATGGAAGAAAGATAAATTCCCAATCCTGCTAATTCTTTGTTTAGGACTGCTGGATCAAAATCATCAGCTATACTTACCAAGACTTCATCTTCTTTGATTTTGATAAATTTCGCATGCGATAATCGCTCAATTGCATTTTTTAATTCATTCAAATCGGCAGACTTTAATAACAAGAGTCTTTCTTGCGTCATCACTTCGGCTAACTCTCCCATTTGAAGCAACTTACCTTTTCTCATAATGGCAACATGTGTACACACTTTCTCAATTTCATCCAAAATATGGGATGCAATCACAATTGTTTTTCCACTCAAGGCAATTTCTTTGATTAGATCGCGGATTTCTGCAATACCTTCTGGATCCAAGCCGTTTGTTGGTTCGTCCAAAACTAATACCTCTGGATCGTTTAACATTGCTGAGGCAATTGCTAAACGTTGTTTCATCCCTAAAGAAAAAGTTTTAAATTTAGATTTTTTTCGTTCGAATAAATTTACACGTTTTAGCACTTCATCAATGCGCTCAGAATAATCGGTCATCCCTTTGATCTTTGCCACAACAACTAAATTATCAAAGGCACTCAAATAAGGGTAAAAATTTGGTGTTTCAAGTAAGGCTCCAATATTTTTTCTGTTCTCATCTTTATCACCATTGTTGAACCAAGAAAATGTTCCTTGATTTTGACGTAAAACACCTAACAAAATCCCTAATGTAGTCGTTTTTCCGCTACCATTTGGACCAAGTAAACCAAAAACTTGTCCTTTCTTAACTTCAAAACTTAAGTCATCCAAGGCTACAACATCTTTGTATACTTTTCTTAAATTCTTGATTTCTAAAACTGTATCACTCATTCGATTGAAAATTTCAACTAAATTAAAAATAATAATTATATTGAGGCTTAAAAATTTTACGAATGGTCAAAATAAACTGCAATTTTGCGATAAATGATGATTGACTTATTCATTCCAATATTTGAACAAAACAAAAAAGCCTCCCAAAATTGAGAGGCTCATCTAAAATCTATTTCGAAAAATTAATTCGATTTCCCTTCAGGGTTTACACTTCCTTTAATAGTCAATTTATATGGCTCAGGCTGCGCATTTGTCGTAACAGTAATTTCCTTTGTGAAGTTACCAACTCTTTTTGTATCGTACTTAACAGAAATAATACCTGTTTTCCCTGGTGCAACTGGTTCTTCCGGTTTTTTTGCTGTTGTACATCCACAAGAAGTTGCAACATTTGTTACTAAAATTGGAGATTTACTTGTGTTTTTAAATTCAAAAGTAAAAGTTTCATCTGCACCATAAGTAATTCCATTTCTTTCAATTTCCATAGCTTTGAAAGTTACTGGTGGTTTTGTTTTTTTCTTTTTAGCAACTTTCTCTTGAGAAAAACTAAACATGGACATTCCAAATGTCACTAAAATAAATAGGATTGCTTTCATATTTTTAACATTAATTTATACAAGATTACTATTTTTATTTTAATTAAATTATTTTTTGACAAAAAAATAACAAAAACACATGCTTACTCTTCATCTTGGGAATCCCAACGTTCGACACGCTTAACGCCTTCAATCAATTCAAACTGATTTGTTAATTGCTCCAAATGATCCTTGTCGTATACCAAAACCTTTATTTTTCCTTCGAAAATTCCATCATTCGCTTCAAATGAAATTGCTTTCATATTCACATTGTGCTGATTGGAAATAATTTCTGTAATCTGATTCACAATTCCGATATTATCTATCCCAACCAAACGAATCGATGCTAAATGCGCTTGTAATTCCTTAATTTTCCATTTCGCTTTTACCAAACGATAAGCCATTTTGGACATCAAATGTTCGGCGTTAGCACAATTATTTCGATGGATTTTTATTCCTTCATTAATCGTAATAAAACCAAAAACCTCATCACCTGGAATGGGATTACAACATTTTGCCAATTTGTATTGGATGTTTTTAAAATCTTCTCCAATGATGATTACATCTTCTTTTTTGTTGATTTTTGGGTAAACATCTAATTCGTGTTTGTCTTTTGGACCTGCATTTCCTTTCTTCTCTAGACTTAAAATTCCGTTATTGTTTTCAATTTCACGAATTTTCCCCAAATCAATTTTCCCTTTCGCAACTCGAAAATAAAGTTCTTGTGAACCTGCAACACCGAAAAATTGTTCTAAAACAGAAATATTCTCACTAGTAAATCGAATGTTGTATTGCTTTAATTTTCTTTCTAAAGTTTCCTTCCCATCAAAAGCAATCATTTTTCGTTCTTCAAGCAAAGAATTTTTAATTTTCTGTTTTGCTCTTGCGGAAGTAACAAATTTCAACCATTCGTCAACAGGTTTCTGTTTTGGAGAGGTAATGATCTCAACTTGATCTCCATTTTGAAGTTCGTAACTTAAGGGCATTAATTTATTGTTGACTTTTGCGCCAATACATTTATTTCCAATTTCAGTATGAATATCGTAAGCAAAATCTAAAATTGTGGCTTCATGCGGCAAAACACGTAATTCTCCTTTGGGAGTAAAAACATAAATTTCATCAGCAAAAAGGTTCATTTTGAATTCATTAACGAAATCCATGGCACTGAAATCAGGATTTTCCATTAAATCACGGATCTCCGCCAACCAACGATCAAATTTTGAATCTTCGCCTTTATCTTCCTTATATTTATAATGAGCTGCCAATCCTTTTTCAGCGATTTCGTCCATGCGTTTTGAACGAATTTGCACTTCTACCCATTTTCCTTGCGGAGACATTACTGTGGTGTGCAAAGATTCATAACCATTTGCTCTTGGCGTTGAAATCCAGTCTCTTAAGCGATCTGGACTAGGCTGGTAAAAATCGGTAACTATGGAGTAAATTCTCCAGCAATCTGGTTTTTCTAATTCCGTGGGTGTGTCCACAATAATTCTAATTGCAAACAAATCATACACCTCTTCAAAGGGCACACCTTTTGTCTGCATTTTTCTCCAAATCGAAGATACTGATTTTGTTCTTGCTTTAATATCAAAAACATACCCTTCATGCAATAATGCTTCACGAATTGGATTTACAAAACGACGAATAAAGCGATTTCGAACGTCTTGTGTGGATTTTAGGTTGTTTTCTATTTGTTGGTAAACCTCAGGTTCTGTATGTTTAAAAGCTAAGTCTTCTAATTCACTTTTTATGGAATACAAACCAAGTCGATGAGCCAATGGAGCGTATAAAAATTTAGTTTCAGAAGCAATTTTTAAACGTTTTTCAGGTGCCATACTTCCCAAAGTTCTCATATTGTGAAGTCGGTCTGCAAGCTTAATTAAAACCACTCGAATGTCATCCGAAATAGTTAAAATCATTTTCCTAAAATTTTCCGCTTGTATGGAATCATTTTCATCAAATACTTCTGGGATTTTTGTCAATCCATCAATAATTCTTCGACATTTTTTACCAAATAAATCTTCTACATCTTGCAAGGTAATGTGCGTATCCTCAACCGTATCATGCAATAAAGCACAAACAACAGAAGTTGTACCAAGACCAATTTCTTCAGAACAAATTCGCGCCACAGCGATTGGATGGTAAATATAAGGTTCACCAGATTTTCGACGCATGTCTTTGTGCGCTTCTACAGCCACGTCAAAAGCTTTTCGAATTAACTTCGTATTTTCACGCGTTCTATCCTTGGTTGTTCGCAGTAAACCTTTGAAAGCATTCAGTATTTCAATACGTTCTTTTTCTAAATCTATTTGAATTTCACCCATAATTTTCACCTACAAGACAAGCTTAATTGTTTTCCAAAAAATAAAATTGTTAACAAAGATAAGCATTCAGGAGAAAATTAGAAAATTTTTAAATAAAGTAGCTTGAAAATCAAATTATTTTTACTACCTAGATCTCTCTGCAAATAATTTATTCCTCAAGTTTATAAAAGGCTTTTCAATAAAAAAGTATAAACAGAAAGCACTTAGCAGAACTAATAAGAGGTACAAAGTAAAAGCTAAAATTAGTGAATTGGAAAAATCGAAAATCGAATCTAAATATTTTTTCGCAAAAGGAAAAATAAACAATTGAATCAAACTTAAGTTGACCAAATAAAGTGAGTATGAAAGAATACTGTTGTAATTAAATTTCTTATCAAAAATAGTTAAATTCAATCTTTTAACTTGACTAAAAAAGGGCAACAATAAGGCGATTGAAAAGGATTCTATTAGAAATAAAAATGGGAAATAAACTTGTATCGATAACTGTTTCTGAAACTCTAAGATGAAAAGTAAACCTAAGCCTATTAACAACAGTTGTTTTCTAAATTTTATCCAATATTTTTCAAATTGAACAGAGAGCAGAAAAAATAAGACTCCAAACATGATGCTATCGAATCGGAAAACAACAATTTTTCTATAAAATTCCGAAAATGAATGTATTAGATCATTGGATTCAAAATGTACAACTCGCAAAGTAAAAGAAAAAATAATAAAAACAGAGACACAAATAAAAGCACTCCATTTTAAATTTTTAAAGACTTTAGCCAAGATAAAAAACAAAAGTGGAAAGGTAAAATAAAACCATTCTTCAACGCTTAAACTCCAAGCTTCTTTGAAAAAATCAGGGTGAGATTCAAGCAAATTTTGACTAAAAAAGAAATATTTTATTGAAAAAGAATCCATTGACAATTGGGTGATTCTTGAAAAAATGATTACACAAAAAAGGACAAGGATGTATGAAGGAATAATTTTAAGAGCTCTAAACAACCAAAAGTTTACTAGTGATTTGAAAGAAAGATTTTTTTCAAAGGTATTGAAGATGATTTTGCCAATTAAAAAACCACTAAGCACAAAAAAAAGATTTACTCCATCAAAAATTAAAGGCTTAAAAAATAAAAATCCATTCCCTCGTAAAATAATCAAACTGTGATTATACAGTACAAAAAGAATGGCCATTGACCTTAAAATATCCAAGCCAATGATTCTTGAATTTAACTGATTACCTTTTGCTTCGCTATTCATGAAAGTTTTGTAAAACTAGAACTAAATTTTCTTGTTTGAAAATCATTTTTTGACTTGCACGAAAAATTGAGACTTAATTTTCACCATTATTGTTAATAATTTGCAATAAAATCAACAATTCCAGTATAAGTTTGTATTTTTGTTGTCGATGCAAATAAATCAAATTTTTAAAAAGAAAGTTAAGCCCCAAAGTCAATATCAAGCCTTCGAATCCTTGTTTAAAAAGGCATATTTATTCGAAGATATTTCGCTATTGACAAAAATAATTTTGGTTTTAAGACCCAAAAAGGTTAAAAATATTGAGGAAATTAGTATTTCTGAGTTGCTTCGATTTCTGTTCGAAAACCCTAAAGATCTGCAAAAATTCAAATTTTACCTGCAAGATAACTTAAATAATCGCCGTTTTCAATCTATTCTGACAGAATCAGGAATTGTACGGAACTCTGGTTTTCGAAAAGAAATTGTGAAACGAATTGTAGCAAAATTCATCCCTAATCAAGCAGAAAAAAATTCCTTAGAATTTCTATTAAATCAACTTTTCTTTCATGAAAGTGATTTTTATTGGATTTCGAAAATCCCACTTTCAGAGTTGGATGCTTTGGTTGATTTGCTCGGATTTTCAGACCTTTACACGAAACGTGACAAAAAATCTCCTATGCGAGAGTTACTCAGTAGCATGTCACTTTTAGCACAACGAATGAGCGGAGCAGCTTTAGATGCAGATGTTTTGAAAATGCTTCCAGAATTTTTAGACCAAGAAAATCCTTTTGAAAAATTAGAAGATGAACTTGAAAACGTAGAAAAAGCAATCATTCACGGTCCAAATGCTTATCTACACAAGTCAAATTCAACATTTATTGCCTTAAAAAACGCGGTGCTTGAATGCGAAAATTACATCAATAAAGCTTTTGAAAATTCATCTGTTTTTGGAATAAGTATGAGTGCAAATCAGTCCTTGCTTAAAATCAGACAGCAATTGAAACGTTTTGACATGATTTCTGCTTTTTTATGTTTGGAAACTGAAGCGGAAAAGAAAGAAAAAACCATAGATCTAAGCTTAAAATTAATAAAATATAATTGCTTAAAAAATAACATTCGCAAACTAGTTGATGATAGTACCCAATTAATTTCCTACGAAATCACCCAACATACAGCAAAAACTGGCGAACATTATATCACAACGAACAAAAGTGAATATTGGAAAATGTTTAAAACAGCAAGTGGTGGTGGAATTATTGTTGGTTTTCTTTGCGTTTTTAAACTTTTGCTCGGAAAAGTAGAAGTAAGTGATTTCGGTCATGCTTTTTTATACAGTATGAATTATGCTTTGGGCTTCATTACTATCTATTTACTAGGTTTTACTTTGGCAACGAAACAACCTGCCATGACAGCTTCCGCCTTGGTAAAAACGATTGAAAGCGGTTACAATTCAGAAGCAAATTCAAAATTCAAACACCGAGAATTTGCGATTTTATTTGCACGTCTTTTTCGTTCTCAATTTATCGCTTTTGTAGGAAATGTTTTTCTTGCTTTTCCAGTTTCCTTAATAATTGTATACTTTTTCTACTTCGTGTCTGGTAATAATATTGCGGAGGCAAAAGCAAATGACTTGTTGTTGGATATAAGTCCCATTCATTCTCTTTTGATTTTTCACGCAGCAATTGCAGGAGTATTTTTGTTTCTCTCTGGCGTAATTTCAGGTGCAATTTCAAATCGGAATAAATACAACAATATGTATTACCGCATTCAAGAACATCCTTGGCTGAAATTGAGTTTTGGGAAAAGGAAATCAAAAGAAATCGCTAATTGGTTTCAAGAGAAATGGCCGGGTGTTGCTTCCAATTTTTGGTTTGCCATTTTCATGGGAACAACGGCTTCTATTGGTGCTTTTTTTGGACTTAATTTAGACATTCGTCACATCACCTTCGCGAGTGGTAACCTGGCAATGGGACTTTTTGGAAATAATTTTGAAATTTCTGCTTGGTTACTTTTTTGGGCAATTTTAGGAATTGGAGTCATTGGTTTCATCAATTTCATAGTTTCCTTTCTTCTTTCCTTAGGATTGGCTTTTCGCTCTAGAAATATTCCTTTTCAAGAATTAAAATTCTTGTTTAGCTCCGTGTGGCAGCACTTTAAATCTAATCCAAGATCATTTTTTCTCCCTGTAAAGGATAAGTAAAATTATCTCTTAGTGTAAAATTTACACTTTTTCTTTGTACTTCAATTTTTTTATCCTACTTTTGAAATTGTAATTTATCAAAATGTAGCGTGCTTAAATCGATCATAAATACGATTATTTTTACTTTGTATTTCTCTGGAATCTCAATTTCACAGGTAAACCCTGCAAATAATGGGGCATTTTTACAAAATGAAGTCGCAACAGTAAAGATTTTCCTTGATACAGCTGATTTGGCTTTTATCCTAGCAGAAGAAAATGAATATTCGAACCTTGAATTTCCAGCAACATTCATTTATCAAAGCACCTTCATCAACGATACCGTTTCAAATGTTGGTTTTCGTTTACGTGGAAATACTTCACGAAGTTCAGCGAAAAAATCATTTAAAGTTTCTTTTAACGCTTTCACTCAAGGACTGAAATACAAAGGCTTGGAGAAAATGAATTTGAATGGGGAACACAACGATGTTTCTATCATGAGGGCAAAAATCAGTCACGAAATTCTTACAAATAGTGATCTGATTGCTGCCAGAACAAGTTATGTGAAGTTATTTATCAACGAGGAATACAAAGGTTTATATTTAAACGTTGAACACATTGACGAAGAATTTATTCAAAAGCGATTTCCAGCCAACGATACTGGAAATTTGTACAAATGCAATTGGGGTGCAGACTTTACGTATTGGGGTCCAAATCAATCGAATTATCAATTTGTTTACGAACTAAAAACGAATGAAACAGCAAATGATTACAATGCTTTAATCAATCTAATCAACACCGTTGATAATTCAAGTAATACAAATTTTCCCTGTCAAATCGAAGAACTTTTCGACGTTTATTCCTATTTGAAAAATGCAGCTTTTGAAATTTTAATCGGTCAGTGGGACGGTTACATTTTTAATAAGAATAACTTCTATTTGTATCAACGACCTTCCGATGGAAAATTTGTGTATATCTCTTATGATTTAGACAATACTTTTGGAGTTGATTGGTTCGACATCGATTGGAGTTCACGAAATATCTACACATGGAGCGGAAATGAAAATCGTCCACTTTTTAATCGTCTAATGGAAGTTCCATATTACAAGCGAATTTTTTCCGATTATATGGAGCAGATTTTGCAAGAAAATTTTAATAGTACAAATTTACTTGCAAGGTTGAACGAAATTCAGATTTTAATCACTGATGCTGGACTCTCAGACACCTATAAAGGCTTGGATTATGGCTTTACAAATGATGATTTTTTAAATTCAATAAATCAAACCTGGGGCTACCACATTTCACAATCTTTGTCAGAATACATTTCGAACAGAGAATTAACCGCAAGTAATCAATTGGTATTTCAAAGTGCCACTTGGCCTTGCCATACAAGTTTGGAGGAAAATAGTTTAACCAATGAACACAAGACCTTGATAAAAACATATAATTTTCTTGGGCAGGAAATCGATGCTAATTCAACCAATACGCTGAAATTTTTGATTTACAGCGATGGCTCAAGCGAAAAAATAATTGATTTTGAATAACTTAAAATGATAAAAATGAATAAAATTGTCCTTCTTTTATGTTTCAGTGCTTTTTTTCAAATTAATGCACAAAAATTAGAAAATGCATTAACTCACATGGAACCTCCATTTTGGTGGGAAGGAATGCAACATCATGAATTGGAAATCATGTTTCATGGAAAAGATATTTCTAAATTAAAGGTTGAAACCAAAGATTTTACAATCCTTAAGACCATAAAGACAGAAAATCCGAATTACATTTTTTTGACAATCGAAACAAAAGGTGTAAACGATGGGATTTATAATTTTGACTTTAAAAATGACAAAAATAAAGTTGTTTTTTCACAAAAATACGAATTGAAGCAGCGAAAAGAAAATTCTGCAAACAGAGCTAGTTTTTCTTCGGCCGATGTCATGTATTTGATCATGCCAGATCGTTTTGCCAATGGTAACACGGAAAATGATTCCCACAAGGAAACCGTTGAAAAAGTAAATCGTAGTTTTGATGGGGGACGACATGGTGGTGATATTCAAGGAATTATTGACCATTTGGATTACATCCAAGAATTGGGAGCAACCGCTATTTGGTCAACACCTTTGTTGGAAGACAATGATTCCACTTATTCTTACCACACTTACGGCCAAAGCGATGTATATAAAATAGATCCAAGATACGGAACAAACGAGGATTACAAGCGATTAGCAGCTGAAATGCATAAAAAAGACATGAAATTAATCATGGATTATGTCACAAATCATTGGGGAGCAAAACACTGGATGATGAATGATTTGCCTACTTATACGTGGATTCATCAATTTCCTGGTTATTCACAAACGAATTACCGCATGTCGACTCAAATGGATCCAAATTTTTCGCAAATTGACTATAAAAACTGCATGGATGGTTGGTTTGTAAAATCAATGCCAGACTTAAATCAATCAAATCCCTTGGTGTTAAATTATTTAACGCAAAATGCACTTTGGTGGATTGAATACGCTGATTTAGATGGCTTTAGAGTGGACACATATTCATATAACGACAAAGAAGGAATCGCAAAATGGACAAAAGCGATTACAGATGAATATCCTAATTTCAACATTGTGGGTGAAGTTTGGTTACACGATCAAGCACAAATTTCATATTGGCAAAAAGACAGTAAAATTTCAGCAATTCAATCTTACAACACCTATTTACCAAGTGTCATGGATTTTACTTTACACGATGTTTTCGGAAATGTATTTCATGAAAAAAACCCGAGTTGGAATGATGGAATGATTAAGGTCTATGACAACTTTGTTAATGACTTTTTGTACCCAGATGTGAACAATTTATTGCTTTTTATTGAAAATCACGATACACAAAGGTTCAATGAAATTTATAAAAATGTCAACGATTACAAACTAGCTATGACATTAATAGGAACAGTGCGTGGAATTCCGCAATTGTATTACGGAACCGAAATCGGAATGGCTGGCGACAAAGGCAAAGGAGATGGAGCAATTCGTCAAGATTTCCCAGGCGGATGGAAAGAAGATAAAAATAATGCATTTTCGGCTTCATCAAGAACAGACTTGCAAAAAGAATACTTTGATTTTACAAAAAAAGTAATGAACTGGAGAAAAACTTCAAAAGTCATTCACGAAGGAAAAACAAAACAATATTTACCAGACAATAATGTGTATGTGTATTTTCGATATACACAAAATGAATCTGTGATGGTTATTGTAAATAATTCAGACAAAAATCAAAGCTTAAATTTAAGTCGTTTTGAGGAGAGTACAAAAAACTACACTTCCGGTAAAGACGTGTTATCAGACAAAAATTTAAATTTGAAAGATAAAGTTCTTGAAGTTCCATCAAAAACTTCGTTTATTTTTGAATTGAAATAACAATGTAATTGATTTTATTATCTTTATTAATTAGCACTTTAACGCCAGAGGAGTTAAACATTTGTAACAACAGGTGCAAACCTCTGTTACAACGAAAAGAAATAACAAATTTTGGCGTGCATTTTTTAAAAAAAAATCATGACAAAATTTAGTTAAGCAAAATTAATATTGTTATTTTTGAATCTATAACTTTTGAAGTAATTGAAAAACTTCGTTTATTTTTGAGTTGAAATAATAATATAATTGATTTTGGTTTCCTTTTTTATTAGCATATTAACTCCGGAGGAGTTACACGTTTGTAACAACGGTTGCAAACCGTTGTTACAACTAAAAGAAATATCAAATTTTGGCGTGCATTTTTGATAAAAATCATGACAAAATTTAATTTAAACAACAATAATAACTGATAAACATTTCAAAAAATTATGTCAAGTACTTATTCTCAAATTTACATCCAAGTAGTTTTTGCTGTCAAGGGCAGAGAAAACCTGATTAAACAAGATTGGGATGAAAAATTGTATAAGTACATCACAGGAATAGTTCAAAATAAGGGTCAAAAAATGTTGGCAATTAATGGCGTAGAAAATCACATTCATTTCTTAATTGGGATGAAGCCAAGTTGTTGTCTTTCAGAACTAGTGAGAGAAATAAAAAAATCATCAAATAGCTACATTGAAGAAAACAAATTCACAAAATTCAAATTCCAGCGGCAAGAGGGCTTTGGTGCCTTTTCTTATAGTCATTCCAGTTTGGAAAATGTGATAAACTATATTTTGAATCAGAAGGAGCATCACAAGAAAAAAACATTTAAAGAGGAATATTTAGAATTTTTAAATAAGTTTGACGTTGATTTTAAGGAGGAGTATTTATTTGAATGGAATGAAGACTAGGAAAAGAATATAAATTAGGTAAACGTGGTGGTGCGACTCCGCTGGAGTCGAGTTCGGAGCGGGAACTTTAGATAGAAACGTTTAATCCCTCCGGGATTATTTGGACAAAAAATAAATGAAAGTAGAAACCAAAAACGAACTTAAAAAGTTTGAACCTAATTTTAAAAGAAAACATAAATACAACTCTGAGTGAGTGAAAGATATAGAAAATAAAGAACGACCTTGAAAAGGTCGAACAAATAAAAAAGTGTGAAAAAAGTGCGACTCCTCTGGAGTCGAGTTCGGAGCGGGAACTTTAGATAGAAACGTTTAATCCCTTCGGGATTATTCGGACAAAAAGAAAAATGTTATTAGAAATCAAAAACGACTTTGAAAAAGTCAAGTGTTAAAAACTGAAAAAAAAACAAACACGACTCCAAATGAGTCAAAGGTTTGGAAAAATAAAAACCAAAAACGACCTTGAAAAGGTCGAACGTTACTAACAGAACAAAACAAACAGCAACGCGACTCCGAAGGAGTCGCACAAATAGATAAATTAAAATTAAAAACAAAAATAATTCAAACAAGATGAAAACTTTAACAAATATACTTGCTACCATACATCAAGCAAAAAATGTCGTTTTTAACGCATCTTTTGTAATTCATAGTCTACTAATTATCTTCACTTTTACCTCGTTTCATTCCTTTTCCCAAAACCCCAATCGGAAATACATTTCGCATGAAATAACACCAACAGGAATTGAGATTCAAGTCAATGATGGAAAATATTATATCAATTATTACTCCGAAAAAATTGTTGAAACTACTTTTGTTCCAGAGGGAGAAATTTATCAAAAGGAATCACATGCCGTTGAAAAAAATCACAAAAAGGTTGAAATAAAAAGCAGTCAAGGTGAAAATACAATATCTTTCGACCTTAGAAAGTATACTTTATCTAAGCATTTGGATGAACTAAAAAAAACAATTTTAAATGTAGACATTCAATTATCTCCCTTTAAAATCAAATATTTAAAAAACGGCAAAGAAATCATATCCGAAAAATCAGGCTATTCCAAAACCGACGAATTTGAATCCTTAGAATTCAATTTAACAGAAAAAGAAGTTTTATACGGCGGCGGAGCTAGAGCTTTAGGAATGAATCGTCGTGGGAATCGTTTGCAATTGTACAATCGAGCACATTATGGTTACGAAAATCGTTCTGAACTAATGAATTTCACGATGCCTATTGTGATTTCTTCTAACAAATACATGATTCATTTCGACAATGCTTCGACGGGTTATTTGGATTTAGATTCTAAAAAAGATAACACCTTAAAATACGAAACGACATCTGGAAGAAAAACCTATCAAATTATTGTTGGCGATTCCTGGGAAGATTTAATTGAAAATTACACAGAATTAACAGGTCGCCAACCTTTACCTCCACGTTGGGCTTTGGGTAATTTTTCGAGTCGTTTTGGTTACCATTCGCAAGCGGAAGTCATGAAAACCATTGCTGCTTTTAAACGTGATTCAATTCCAGTGGATGCAATAATTTTGGATTTGTATTGGTTTGGAAAAGAAATTCAAGGTACCATGGGAAATTTAGAATTTCACAAAGATTCTTTCCCCGATCCGCAAAAAATGATTAATGATTTAAAAGCACAAGGAGTAAAAACAGTATTAATCACAGAACCATTTATTTTAACGACCTCTTCTAAGTGGAACGAAGCCGTCGAAAAGAAAATTCTGGCAACAGATAATCTTGGAAATCCTTTCAAATATGATTTCTACTTTGGAAATACAGGTTTAATTGATATTTATAAACCTTCTGCAAATTTGTGGTTTTGGGAGGTGTACAAAAACCTAAAAAACATGGGAGTTGCAGGTTTTTGGGGAGATTTGGGCGAACCAGAAGTTCATCCTGAAGCTCTTATTCATAAATATGGAAAAGCAAATGAAGTGCACAATATTTACGGTCATGATTGGGCAAGATTGATTTCTGATGGTTACAAACGTGATTTCCCAACAGAACGACCATTTATTTTGATGCGTGCTGGATATTCTGGCTCACAAAAATTTGGAATGATTCCTTGGTCCGGAGATGTGAATCGTACGTGGGGAGGTTTAAGACCTCAAACAGAAATCTCCTTACAAATGGGAATGCAAGGAATGGCTTACATGCACTCAGATTTGGGTGGTTTTGCTGGAAACAACGATGAACCAGAATTGTATATTCGTTGGTTACAATACGGAGTTTTTAATCCCATTTTTCGTCCACATGCACAAGAAGATGTGGCATCAGAACCCGTTTTTAAGGATGCAAATACAAAAAGATTGGCAAAAAAAGCAATCGAATTACGATACCAATTATTGCCATACAATTATTCCTTGGCGTATGAAAATTCAAGCAAAGGGCTGCCCTTAATGCGACCTATGTTTTTTGAAGAGGAAAATAATGAGAAATTATGGACGATGGAAGATCAATATTTTTGGGGACATAATTTATTAATTGCTCCCGTTTTTGAAAAAGGTCAACAAACAAGAGAAGTCTATTTTCCTGCAACTAATTCTTGGTTTGACCTTTTTACTGGTCAAAAATACGATGGAGGAACAACAGCAAACGTAAGTCTAACAATGGAAAATATTCCAGTATTTGTGCGTGGTGGAGCATTTATTCCAATGGTAAAAACTGTTCAAACAACAGATAATTACAATCTAAAAGAATTGGATATTCACTTTTATTTTGACGATAAAACTTTAAAAAGTGAATCCAGAGTTTATAATGACGATGGCTCTTCCTCTCTTGTCGAAGATAAATGCCAAGAATTAATTTTCAAAAGTGAACTTATCAAAAATGAATTAATTATATCCATGATTGATTTTGAATTACACGATAATTACCAAAATAAAATTAATCTCATAATTCACAATGTTTCTAGTTTACCAAAAAAAATCACAAACAACGGTGAGAAGGTTTTAGATTACAATTATAACAACGAAACAAAAACGTTAAGTCTTAATTTTGCACAAAGACAAATGACTCAATTCGGAAAT
>CAZHLZ010000035.1:0-16934 GCA_964532475.1 uncultured Chitinophaga sp. | reverse complement strand
TCATACCGCAAATTTCATCATTTAAATTTTACCCACAATTAATCATACAGAGCCAAAAATAATCCCCTTGTCTAGTTTGATAAGGGGATTTTTTTTGTCAAAATCTCGAAAGTTGGGTTAATGGGGTAAGAAATTATATGAGCTGACTCGCTATTCTCTCTATAAGTAAGGAAATTATTCTTTTATTTATTTCCTTTTTATTTTCAGAATAAAATTGAAATTCTATTTCTGTAAAGTATGCGACAATCAAACCCAGATAAAATTGTTTTACTTGCACATTTTCTTTTAATATTTCGTTTATTTTGGTTTGTTTTTTTGTTGTACTTAATTTTTCAAAATCAACCTTAAACTCGCGCAAAGTTTGTTGAAAAACTTGCAGAATCAATTGATTTTGAAATTTAAGAATTGGCCTTAAACTTTCATTTTGAAATTTTTCCAAAGCCAAAGTAATATTTTTGTCACTTTCTATTTGCGGTCGTATTGAAGTGATTTTTGAATCTCGATTTTCCATATCATTAAAACAATAGAAAGTTAGTATTTGTTTTGGTGTTTTTTTGATATACTTTTGTGAAATGATTGAAAACAAGATAAAATACAGGTACTTAAATCAAGATGAACTAGAACATTTGGAGGAGGAATTCAAGCAATTTTTGATTGTAAATCATGTGTATCATGAAGAATGGGTGAAAATCAATCAAGAAGATTCTGAAAAAGCTTTGGGATTAGTTGCTTTGTTTAGTAATGAAGTTTTGCAAAACGTTTATGAAAAAATAAAGTTTCTGGAAGTAAGACAACAATCAATTTGTGACCTGTATTTTTTTGATACTGAGGAAGTTTCACTTGTTAGAATGGAATCTGAACAAAGTGAGCTAATTAATTTTTCCAGTGTTGAAGGAATTGATGAAGCGCTTAAAAATCACCTTTCTAAAATAAATTTTTATAAAAGTCAGAAGAAATATCAAACAAATCGTGAATTGGAAATTCATGTTCTTCTAGAAAAAGGAGCGATTCCTTCCACAAAAGAATTTTGGGACTTGCTTCAAAAAATTATTATTTAAGTCCTTATGAACTTCTTTTACCTTTGAAAACAATGTTGAAAAGGGCAAAAAAGAAGAATTTTAAATCAGTGGAATAAGGATTCTTGTGTTTGAGGTCTAAATAATTGTTTTCAGAAGTTTTGACACTTTCAAAGTCTGATTTTGAATTCATGGCAACATAGGGAGGAATGCAGCCTGGTTTGAATTTTACACGTTTTTTTTGCAATTCTTCAGGAAGTTTAGAAAAATAATACTCTGAAACAGGTCTAACTCCTACTAATTTCATGTCGCCTTTTAAAACATTAAATAGTTGAGGTATTTCATCAATCCAATATTTTCTTAACCATTTCCCCCATGGAGTAAGTCTGAAATCTCGATCAATTTTTCCCTTTACGTTTAAACCATTCTCCAGCATTGCATATTCTTGTATGAATTCAGAATAAGGATGCATGGTTCTAATTTTATAAACATTGAATAACTTTCCATTTTTTCCAACCCGTTTCATTTTAAAAATTAAGCCGTAACTTACTTTTCTCGTTGGTACATAATTTTTCACTTTTCTAACTTTAAAGTAAATCAATCCATCTATAGATTCTACTTTTTCAATTGAAAATCCAGTATAAACTAGGCGTCCTAGTACTTCTGCTTTTGATAAAAGCCTGTTTTTTCCCTTATTAATACGATAATAAATTCGGTTTAATCCTTTTGTCTTTGGTAAAACACGATGTATTAAAAAGTCTACAGTAAAGAATATGGTTCTAAGAACTGGAATCTTATTAATAAACATGCGACTTCTGCGTGCACTGAAAGTTTCAAAATGACCAAGAAAGCAGTCATCGATTTCTAACTCTTTGTTAACGGTTATTAAGTATTTATTAATGAATCCAACATCATTAATTTTTACATTAGAAATAAATGCTTTGCTTTTTTCGTTTTCAAGAAACTTTGTAAAGTTGTTTTTTGAAATAATTATATTTATTTCTTTATCAGTTTTTTTCTCACCCTCCAAACAAATTGGAACATCATCGTAATATGTCGTAAAAACTGTCATAGAAGTAGTAAACAATTCAATTGATTAATTGTTTAGCTGCAAGCTTTTCGCCTAGCATTTCGTAATTTATACCATCAAAATTTCCTGAACTCATCATTAAAAGTACAGAATTTTCTGAAACATTATTTTCAATAAATGCGAGCACTTCTTCTGTTTTTTGAGAAATGATTACATGATCTCCGAAACATTTTCCGACAAAATCAACTGATAATTCTTCTAATTTTTTATGTTTCACCACTTCTGGATTGAAATACACCAAGGCAACATCTGCTTTTTCCATCGAATTTTCATACAAAGGCAAAAAATTCTTGTTTAAGGAAGAAAAAGTGTGTAATTCCATACAAGCGATTACTTTTCTATCCTGATATTGTTCCTTCACGGCCTTTGTTGTAGCTTTCAATTTAGAAGGAGAATGTGCGAAATCTTTAAACATTACGAACTTTTCATTTTCAACTACCTTTTGCAGACGTTTTCCAGCGCCCGTAAAATCTTGCATTGCGATAAAAAAATCTTTTTCTGAAATCCCTATTGATTTGCAAACTTGCATTGCTCCAACTAAATTTTGTAAGTTGTGTGCCCCAAAGATTTTTAAAGGGTATTTTTCGTTTTCAACATGTAAAATTGTGCCTGTTTCAGAAGTTTCATACTCAGGTGTTTGATAAGCTATTGAATTAATATTCTGTGAATATTTTTCTCCTAAGTTTTTTACAGCTTCGTCTTCACAATTGTAAATTAAGGTCCCGTTTTCAGTTATTTTTTGACAAAAAATATCAAATTGTTCCAAATAATTTTCAAAAGTTGGAAAAACATTGATATGATCCCAGGCAATTCCACTTAGCAACGCAACATCAGGGTTATACAAATGAAATTTTGGCCTACGATCAATAGGGGAACTTAAGTATTCATCGCCTTCTAAAATCATTATTTTTGCTTCTTCGGTAATTTTCACCATGCAATCGTAACCCTCAAGTTGGGCGCCGACCATGTAATCAACATTCAAATTTAACTTTGAAACTGCATGTAAAATCATGGATGTAATCGTCGTTTTTCCATGACTTCCACCAATGACTACGCGTAATTTATTTTTACTTTGTTCGTATAAATATTCTGGATAAGAATAAATTTTTAAGCCCAATTTTTTTGCTTTCAGTAGTTCAGGATTATCTTCTCGAGCATGCATTCCCAAAATAACAGCATCTAGATTTTCATGAATATTTGCTTCATCCCACCCAATTTTTTCGGGTAAAATCCCTTGTTTTTTCAAACGTGAATTTGAAGGTTCAAAAATTTCGTCATCAGAGCCAGTGACTAGATCTCCTTTTCGGCTTAATGCAATTGCTAAATTATGCATCGCGCTGCCCCCGATTGCAATGAAATGAATATTCATAATGTTTTAAAAATCTTTAAGAAATCAAATTTAGGGAATAATTTTAGTAAAAAAAAGACTTAGTGTGAAAATTACAAACAATTCAATGCTAATTGTGAAATTTGTGGTTTGAAAGATTCAAAGAATTCGTATTTTTGCACTTCAATATTGGAAAATGGCAGAAACAAAAAATCAAACTAAAAAAATAAAAGAATTAATTGCAGATTTAAATTCTGACTCACCTTCAAAAGTTACTGCTGCATTAGATTCCTTGCAAGTTTATGGAAATGAGACAATTATTAAGCCATTGTTTGAGTTTTTAAAAATAAGTAAAAATGACAAGTCTCGTGAAGAGGTCGTAGAATTTTTGTGTAATTTGAAAGATTCCAAAAGTTTGCACCTTGTGATGGACTGTTTGAATGATCAAAGTTTTGTATCTGTCCGTATAGAAATTATGACAGCTATATGGAATTGTCCGCTAGATTTTAGTGCTTATTTGGAAGATTTCGTTAAAATTGCAGTTCAAAATGATTTCTTGGAATGCCTCGAAGCCCTAACCATAATTGAAAATTTGGATGGTCCATTTTCGGAAAGTTCACTTTTTGAGTCGCAATTACATCTGAAAGATTACCACGAAGGTAAATTCCCAAAATCAAAAGAAAAAGATCAATTAATAAGCGAAATTGCCATTTTAATAAAAGATTTCGACAGAGATGTTGAAGAGTGATTTGTAAATAGTGGGCATTTGTTAGTTAGAAGTAAGTAGCTTTTAGTTAGTAGTGTTGAGTGATTTCTGAGAGTGATTAATGCACTCAAATTTTGATTTGATACTCTGATGTATGGCGATTGAAGATGAAGTATTTTTCTCCAATTTCATTTAAACCTGCTGCCACTCCTTGTTTTCTAAAATAATTTAATACGGAAAGGATGTCATTTATACTTCAAAAAGATCATCTAGATTGTAAGATTTTAACTTTATTTCTTTATTAGCAACTGCATTCATAAGTGCTAAAAATAAACTTATCGAAAGCTACTAACTACTAATTCATAACGTTCCCACGCCTGGCGAAGGAGCCGATTTTAAAGTTAATTTTATTTGCGATCCAAGATCTTAAGGTTTTCAATTTTTTGTTTTACGTAATCACAATTCCGGCTCTTGCGCCAGACGTGTGTTAGCAGTATTTTCTTTAAATTCTTCTTTAAGTATTGACATTATTAATTTGTCATGGTACTCACCATCTCGAAAACAAGCTTGTCGTAACCTACCCTCGATATTAAAACCAGCTTTTTCATATACTCGAACACCTCCAACGTTAGGTTCTGATACAGTCAACATGATTCTATTAAGATTTAATTTTTCAAAACCATGTTTAACCACTTTCTGTGTAGTAATTGTCCCAATTCCATTTCCCCACTGGTTTTTATCTCCAATAAAGATGAAATATTCACCGTTTTTGTTGATGCTTGAAATATTACAAAACCCAGCATATCCTATTAAGCTGCCGTTGGATGAAAGGTATATGCCAAGGGTATAATCTTTTGTATTTGATAATAAATTTGAAAACCATGATTTTATGTCATCTTCCGAGATCAATTTTTGAAAAAATGTCAATGAATATTTTATTACCTCTTCATCTCGTAACCAAGTAAAAAATGGTGTGATGTTTTCTTCGGATAATGGCTTTAATTCTATCATTGGTTTAGTTCTTCAATTACTGCTAACTACTAACTAAAAACAATTTAATGCTCAAAAAAGTCCGTTAATCTCTGCGTCAATTGCGTTGATGATTTTCCCTAAATCTTCTTGGTTAGTGGTGAAATTGTTGTTATCGATATCAATGATTAACATTTTTCCTTTATCGTAGGTCGAAATCCATGCTTCGTAACGCTCATTTAAACGTTTTAAATAGTCCAAACGAATACTTTCTTCGTAATCACGTCCTCGTTGTTGAATGTGATTTACCAATGTTGGTACACTCGCTCTTAAATAAATCAATAAATCAGGTGCTGAAACAAAAGATTCAATTAAATTGAACAAGGAAAAATAATTTTCAAAATCTCGCGTAGTCATCAAACCCATTGAGTGCAAGTTTGGCGCAAAAATAAACGCATCTTCGTAGATTGTTCTATCTTGAATTACCATGCGGTCAGTTTGCTTGATGTCCTGTATTTGAGTAAAGCGACTATTCAAATAATACACTTGCAGGTTGAAAGACCAACGTTGCATATCTTCGTAAAAATCATTTAAATAAGGGTTAAGTTCTACATCTTCAAAATGAGTTTCCCAACCATAATGTTTTGCCAACATTTGAGTTAATGTAGTTTTTCCTGCTCCAATATTTCCTGCTACAGCGATATGCATATTCTTAATTTTTTGAAGTGTCTAAATTACAAATAAAGTATGAAATAGCGTTAAAAAAAATCGATAGAATAAATAAAAATTGCATTTTTTGTTTCGCAGGTAAATTTTTTGTCCTGAAATTTGAATTTAACTAGGTCTTTTTCTGGTAAATTAATTATCTTTTGTTGCAAAGAATTTGATTTGTCTTGAATGATGATAGAATTTCCTTTCAAGATATACAAATACTTGTCATCCACATCCAAATAACTAATTCCGCTCATCTCAAAGGAAGAAATTAATGTTCCATAAAGGTCAAATTGATAGATTCCCTTTTCATTATCAAGGATCCAAAGAAAATCTTGTGCTTCAAAAAATTGATTTACTTTATTTAAATCCAACAAACCCAGAATGTTTTCAATCTGTTGGGTTTGAGATTTATTGCTAGAAATGAGGTTTATCTTTGAATTTTCTTGGTCATAAACCCAAATTTTGTCAGGACGATTTGATGCTGAAATTTTTGTTGCATAAGTGATGTCAAATTCATTCAAGTCAATTTCGTTTTCCTGATTACTCAGCGTGTTATCGACGTAAAAAACACTTTGCTGTTCTTCTGAGAAAAGTAAAATTTTCATTGGATTTCGCGCATCAATCGAGGCTATTTCGCCAAATTTCTTCAAACTTTGTTCAAAAAGTACTTTTCCATCAGCATCAATTTTTTGCAATTTATCCTTTTGAGCTACCAAAATATTTCCAAAATTATCTAAATCCCAATTGATGGAATTTGAGAATAGAATTTTATTTTTTAATTCAAAATGCAGACTATCTTGAGCTTTCAAATGAAAACACAGAAATGCAAGAAAAGAAATAAGGATTTGGAATTTAAATTTCATTTTTTGTTGCTAAAATTTCCTCAATTAATTTGCGATCATTCGACAAGCGTGGAATTTTATGTTGACCACCCAATTTGCCTTTTGATTTTAACCAAGCATCAAATGTGCCAAAATTCATTTGCTGGACAGATAAATTTTCTAATAGTAAATTATGACTTCTTTTTGCATCGTAATCGGAGTTGATTTTTCTAATTTCAACATCCAACACTTGCTCAAATTCTGCATTTGATGCTGGAGATTCAATAAATTCAATTAACCATTCGTGTTTTCCCTTGGAATTATTTTCTAAATAAACTGGTCCTGCGGTGAAATTTTTCACACTACAATTCATTAAATTACAAGCATTTACAAGTGCTCTTTCGGCATTTTCAACAATTAATTCTTCTCCAAAAACATTGATAAAAGTATTTGTTCGACCTGTAATTTTAAATCGAAAGGGTAGGAGAGAGGTAAACTGAATGGTGTCACCTAAAATGTAGCGCCATAATCCACCATTTGTGGAAATCACAATGGCATAATTTGTATTTAATTGCACTTCACTTAAATCATAAATAACTGTTGATTCGAGTTCTTTAAATTCAGACATTGGAATGAATTCATAAAAAATTCCGTAGTCCAACATTAACAATAATTCGGTGGAATTTGCCACATCTTGAATGCCAAAAAATCCTTCGGAAGCATTGTATGTTTCCACGTAATTCATTTCTTCTGAAGGGATTAATTCTTTAAATAATTTCCTGTAAGGCTCAAAATTTACTCCACCATGTAAGAATAATTCAAGATTTGGCCATACTTCTTTTAAATTATCTTTTCCGCTAATTTCAAGAATTTTTTTGCAAAGAACGTAGGTCCAACTAGGCACACCAGCGATGATATAAACATCTTGTTCGATGGTTTCGCGTGCCATTTTTTCGATTTTGCTTTCCCATTCGGACATCAAGGCAATTTCCTTCGAAGGTGTCCTTCTAATTTCTGCCCACCAAGGTAAATTTTTAACGATAATCGCCGATAAATCACCTAAATACGAATCAATTCCAATCGGGTTGATTTGAGCACTTCCACCAACGATGAGGTGTTTACCATTATATAATTTTCTATTTGGGAAATTTTCGTAATACAGTGCAAGCAAATCCTTTCCACCTTTGTAATGGCAATCAAAAAGTGATTCTTTACTTACAGGAATAAATTTGCTCCGTGCAGAACTTGTTCCAGATGATTTTGCAAACCATTTCGTTTCAGAATGCCACAAAATTTGTTGTTCTCCTGCAATGATACGATCAATTTGTGGTTTTAAACTTTCGTATGAATTAAGGGGAACTTTTTCCTTAAATTGCTGGTAGGATTTTATTTCTGAAAAGTGATTTTCTCGACCAAATTCAGTGTTTTTTGCAGCGGAGGTTAGCTGTATAAGTAATTCATTTTGAACGTTTAATGGATATTTACGGAATAAATCAATTTGATGTATCCGTTTTTTCATCATCCAAGCAAAAATCGAATTAAAGGGCATAGTTGATTAGACGTTAAAAAACGTGAATTATGAAAATTTAAATAAAATGGGGAAAATTAAATTTTATCCCCAAATTAATACAGCAGCAAGAATGCAAATTGCAGCAATGGTGTATAAAAATCCTGCGGCAGCTGTTGTTTCTTCGAAAAAATTATCAGACATACTATTAAATTTTAATTTTGCTCAAATATAAAAAGAAAATTGATTGCTAAAGTAATTTATTTTTATTTTTTTACGAATTTCAATACTTCTCTTTTTTCTTGACTTTCAATTGAATAATAATACATTCCTGAGTTTAAATCACTTGTATGATTAATTATTTTTGTTGTTCCAGTGTTTACTGATCCTATGAAAACAGTTTTTAATTTTTTTCCATTTAGCTCACACAAATATATTTCTAGTTTTTCAAACTTGTTGGCTGAAATTGTTAATTCTTGCTGGTCATTTGCTGGATTTGGATGCAAATTGATTTTTAAACCCAAATTACCGAGTTCTTGAAAACCTAAATGATGATCCCTATAATGGTATTTAATCAAAACTCCATTTGTCCCAGAAATTAAGGCAACACTGTCGTTGAGGAATTCTATAGATTGAAACCAGGTTTCTAAATTTGTATTATAATAATCCCAATTTTGTCCTGAATTTGACGAAAAAGCAATTATACCACGAATAGTTTCAATTCCGAATTCATCGAAGTAGGATATTTTTCCAACAGAATAAACTATGCCATCTTTTTCCTTTATATCAATGAAAAATGTGTTTTCAAGAAAATCTATTGTTGTCCAATCATGTCCGGAATTGGTGGTTGTTGTCACCGTATTACCACAAGCTGCGAGTATGGTGTCTTTGCTTAAAAAAATATAATTTGTTGGTTGTAATTGCATAAATACATTATTGTTCCAAGTTCGACCTCGATCAAAAGAATAAGAAAATTTTTCAAACATTCCAATACAAATAATACTGTCATTATATCTTTCCAAGGCTTCAACATATAAGAATGCATTATTTTCTATCGTCCAAGTTACTCCTCCATCAATTGTTCTAAATTGTTTGTAATTTGAATTAAAAAATAGACCTTCTAGACTGTCAAACATTACTAGTTTGTTAATTCTTAAATTGAGAGTGTCAAAAACTAAGTTCCAAGTTTCACAATTATCATGTGAACTATAAATTAAAAATCATTACATTGTATCAAAATTGATACTTTATTTTAAAAAAATCATTTCGAATATTGTATGTGAATTATTCGAGTTTTAAAAATAGAGTTTGTAAAAACTTAAATCGTTAAGACTTGAAAAGAATATGACGCAATTAGATTTGGCAAGTAAGTGTAACATTGAACGTTCGAATTTTGCAAGACTTGAATCTGGTAAATCTAGTCCAACCCTTAAGAGTTTTTTTTAATTGCCGAAGCCCTAGATGTTGAGGTAAAGGATTTGCTAATTTAATTTTCCTCCCACAAAAAAAGGCCATTCTTTCGAATAGCCTTTCAACTTATTATTTTTTTGAATTAAAGTTTTCTTGCAACTTCCACTTCTTCAAAAGCTTCAACTACATCACCAACCTTGATATCATTGTATTTGTCAATGTTTAAACCACATTCAAATCCACGTTTCACCTCTTTTTGATCGTCTTTGAATCGTTTCAACGAACCAAGTTTTCCAGTATGAACAACGATTCCGTCGCGGATAACTCGTATTTTTGAATTTCGTTTAATTACTCCATCCAAGACAAAACATCCTGCAATTGTACCCACTTTCGTGATATCGAATGTTTCACGAATTTCAGCTGAACCAGTGATTTCTTCTTTGACCTCTGGAGATAACATTCCTTCCATGGCTGCCTTAATTTCATCAATCGCTTGGTAAATAATTGAGTACAAACGAATATCGATTTGCTCTTGTTCAGCTAATTTACGTGCCGCAACAGATGGTCTCACTTGGAATCCAAGAATAATTGCATCTGATGCCGAAGCCAAGTTAATATCAGCTTCAGAAATTGCTCCAACTCCTTTGTGTACAATCTTAACTGCAATTTGTTCTGTTGAAAGGTTCAATAAGGAATCAGATAATGCCTCAATTGATCCATCCACGTCACCTTTGATAATCAAATTCAACTCTTTGAAGTCTCCAATTGCCAAACGACGACCGATTTCATCCAATGTGATGTGTTTAGTTGTACGTAAACCTTGTTCTCTGTACAATTGTTCTCTTTTCGTAGCAATGTTTCTAGCTTCACGCTCATCATCCATTACATTGAATTTATCACCTGCACTTGGAGCGCCATTGATCCCTAAAATTGAAACTGGTGCTGATGGTCCAGCTTCCTTCACCACAACACCGTGTTCGTTGTGCATTGCTCTCACTTTTCCGTGGTGACGTCCAACTAATACGATGTCTCCAACTCTCAATGTCCCTGCTTCAACCAACATGTTTGTAACGTAACCTTTTCCTTTATCTAAAGTTGATTCAATTACTGTTCCGATGGCATTTTTATTAGGATTGGCTCTTAAAGCTAAAATATCTGCTTCTAACAATACTTTTTCAAGTAATTCAGCAATGTTTAAGTTTTTCTTCGCAGAAATTTCTTGACATTGGAAAGGACCTCCCCATTCTTCCACCAAGATATTCATGGCAGAAAGTTGTTCTCTAATTCTATCCGGATTTGCTCCGTCTTTATCAATTTTATTGATGGCGAAAATCATTGGTACACCAGCAGCTTGCGCGTGAGAAATTGCCTCTTTCGTTTGTGGCATCACATCATCATCTGCTGCAACCAAGATAATTGCAACGTCGGTTACTTGAGCACCTCTGGCACGCATCGCTGTAAAGGCTTCGTGACCTGGAGTATCTAAGAAAGTTAATTTTCTTCCATTTTTCAATGTAACAGAATAAGCTCCAATATGTTGAGTAATTCCTCCGGCTTCACCTTCAGTTACGTTTGCATTTCTAATTTTATCCAACAAAGACGTTTTACCGTGATCCACGTGCCCCATTACCGTAATAATTGGTGGTCTTTCAATCAAGTCTTCTTCTTTGTCTTCTACAATTGGAATTGCATCTTGAACTTCAGCACTAACGAATTCTGTTTCAAAACCAAATTCTTCAGCCACAATATGAATTGTTTCTGCGTCCAAACGTTGGTTGATCGAAGCAAAAATACCTAAAGACATACAAGCCGAAATAACTTGTGTTGGTGCAACATTCATCATGGAAGCCAATTCCGAAACAGTAACAAACTCACTTAGTTTAATTACTTTTTCTTGTAATTCAGCATCCAACATTTCTTGCTCACGTCTTTGTGCGTAAACATCACGTTTTGCTCTTCTATTTTTAGAACCTTTAGATTTTCCTCCAGAATTGGAAAGTCTTGCTAAAGTTTCTTTTAATTCTTTTTCAATATCTTTTTCAGAGATAACTGGTTTTTCAAACGGTTTAGCACCTGGTTTGTTTCCAAATTTAACTTTATTGAAAGGAGGTCTACTTCCTGGTCCAGCGGTATTTCCAGTTCCAGTATTTGGAGTAGATGTACCCGTTTGGTTAGCAGGTTTTGTAGGATCAACCTTTTTAATTCTTTTTCTTTTCTTGCGGTTTTCTGCAGAATTAGGTCTATCGTTTGAACGTTCTTTTTCAACAGGAAGTTCAATTTTTCCTAATACTGTAGGACCAGACAATACTTTTCGTTCAACACGAATTGTTTCAATTTCTTTAGGAGGTTCAGGAGTAACTTCTTCATTTACTTCTGGAGCTTTAGGAGCGATTGGTGCAGAAACAGGCTTAGCCGGTGCTTGTTTGATTGCATCTTTTCGTTCTTTTTTGTAATCCTCTTTTTTCTTTTTATCTGGTCGAGTTTTAGAATTAATTTTATCCAAATCAATTTTTCCTAAAACTTGAATTTGCATTTCTCCTTCACCAAGTGTTTTTGCACCTCCATTCATTTCTGGAGATTTATCCTCATCTTTTGAATCATCAACTGATTCTTGGATTTCACTTGGTTTTTCCTGAATTGGTTCAGGATCTTTTTTTACCTCAACTTTTTGAGTTTGTAAAAAAGCTTGTTTACTTTCAAGGATATCGAAATCATCTTCTTCGTCCTCATCTCTCGCTTGAGTTTCTTGAGGTTTCGCATCACGCAAACTAATTGTTTCACGTTTTTCACGTTTAACAGAAGTTAATTTGGATTGCTCCTTAACGATTTGATCATCAGCGAATTGTTGACGAAGCATGTCATAATGATCTTCTTCCAATTTGGAGTTTGGATTGTGGTCAATCTTCACCCCTTTGGATTGTAAGAAGTCAATAAGCGTAGAAACTCCTACGTTCAATTCTCCAGCAACTCTCCCTAATCTATGTGTTTTTCCGGCCATATTTTATTATTCTCGATTTTAAGACTTTAAGATTTTAAGATGTTAAGAATATTTTATCTTAATGTTATAAAATCCTAATGTCTTAATGTCTTTATTCAAATTCTGCTCTTAAAATTTTGTATACTTCTTGTATTGTTTCTTCTTCTAAGTCTGTTCTGTTTACTAAATCTTCCACTGTAATCTCTAATACAGATTTTGCAGTATCGCAACCAATTGCTTTCAATTCATCGATAATCCATCCATCGATTTCATCTGAGAAGTCTTCTAAATCAACATCTTCCACATCAACTTCACCATCACGGTAAACATCGATTTCGTAACCTGTTAATTTTGTTGCCAATTTAATATTGTTTCCACCTTTACCAATAGCCAAGGAAACTTGGTCTGGTTTCAAGTGAACTTTTGCTCTTTTTTCTTCTTCTAAAATCTCAACAGATGTAATTTTTGCTGGAGATAAAGCTCTTGTAATGAATAAGTTTGGGTTTTGTGTGAAATTAATTACATCGATGTTTTCGTTTCTTAACTCACGAACAATTCCATGAATTCTAGATCCTTTCATACCAACACAAGCTCCAACTGGATCGATTCTGTCGTCGTAAGATTCTACAGCAACTTTTGCTCTTTCACCTGGTTCACGAACGATACGTTTGATTGTGATTAATCCGTCAAAAACTTCTGGAACCTCTAGTTCAAATAATCTCTCAAGGAATTCAGGTGCAGTTCTTGATAAGATAATTACTGGACTTGAGTTTCTCATATCAACTTTTGCAACTACTGCACGAATTGACTCTCCTTTTTTGAAATAATCGGAAGGAATTTGTTCTGATTTAGGAAGTAATAATTCATTTCCTTCATCATCCAATACCATGATTTCTTTTTTCCAAACTTGGTAAACTTCACCAGTGATAATTTCACCGATACGTTCTTTGTATTTTTTGTAAATATTATCTTTTTCTAATTCTAAGATTCTAGAAATCAAATTTTGACGCAATGAAAGCACATTTCTTCTTCCAAAATCAGAAAATTTAAATTCTTCAGAAACTTCCTCACCAACTTCAAAGTCTGGTTCAATTTTGATAGCATCAGAATAAGCGATTTCAGTGTTTGAATCCTCCACCTCACCGTCCATCACGATTTCTTTGTTAACAAAAATTTGAACATCACCTTTTTCAATGTTAACAATAACATCGATGTGCTCATCTGTATTAAATTTTTTCTTCAACATAGAACGGAACACATCTTCTAAGACATGTTGCATCGTTTGTTTGTCGATGTTTTTTAGTTCTTTGAATTCCGATAATGACTCTATTACCTCGAAGCTATCCTTTGCTTATTTTTTATTTAAATGATATAACAATTTTTGTATCTTTTATTTTTGACATGGCTAAGGTAAGATCCTCAACGATGGTTTCTTTCTTTTTGCTTCCTTCCAACTTCTCAACTCTAATTGTTTCAATTGTCAGTGATTTTGCATCTGCCGCCTTTAGAATTCCAGTGTATTTAGTTCCTTCTTTCATTACAACATCTAACTCTTTTCCGTAATTTTTAATGTATTGTTTCAAAACTCTCAATGGCTTATCTAAACCTGCGGAAGAAACTTGCAATTCAAAATCTTGCTCTTCGCGATCTAAATTGTGCTCAATATTTCTTGAAACAGCAACACATTCCTCAATAGAAACATAACTTCCTTCTTTGTCCAATTCTACTGTGATTGCATTTTTTGGAGAAATAGAAATTGACACAATAAACACTTCTGGAAAACGTTCATCGATTCGTTCTTGAGCCAATTTTTGTACTAAATCTTTTTGTATCATTTAAATAAAAGAGGGGATTTACGTCCCCTCTAGCGTGTTCTACATTAAAATAACGATGCAAAGATAATAAACTTTTGTGAATTAGCCAAATTAGTGTTGAAAAATTAATTTTATGACAACAAAAATTCTTTAGATTTTAAATATTTTATCGAGTTTGTAATAATTGATTTTTGAATTTGATTTTAATTGGTTTACATCAATCATTTTTGAGGCTAGAATTTTTACAGGCATCGGTTTTTGAGATTGGAATAAGCCTATTTTATTGAAAAAACGAATTACCTTCAAACTAATTTTCTCCATGGTGCGATTATCATCCACGTTTCTATCTAAAATTCCAGGTTGAAAAATATGAATTTGCTCAAAATTTAAGTTTTTTACTGCTTCTTCTAATTCTCCCTTCATGTGGGAGTAAAATATTTTTGATTTCGGATTAGCTCCAAAAGAAGAAACCAAGACGTAATTTTTTACGCCGTTCTTTGCCGCAATTTTTGCAATTTCAAATTGATAGGAAAAATCTATTTTGTATTGGATTTCTTTTGTTTTTGCAATTTTAATCGTTGTTCCTAATGCTGAAAATAAGACATCTCCCGTTATTTCTTCTTGAATTGAGGAAATATGGTCGAAGTCGATGATGAATTCTTTTAATTTTGGGTGACTGAAACCACTTTCTTTTCGAACAACTATTTTTACTTGCGTGTAAGATGAATTTTCAAGTAGTTGTTTTACCACTTCTTTTCCTGTTGCACCACTTGCTCCAATGACGATTGCAATTTTTTCTTGAATCATTTTATTTTGTATCTTATTTCTGAATGTGTTATACTTGAAATTTCTAAGTGATAATAGTTGTTTTGGTAGAAAATAGTTTTATAAAGGAATTTATTTGACGGAAGAATTAGTTCTTTTTCCATTTTTTGGGATTTAAAGTTAATTTCTTCCAAGACCTTAATGTATTCCCAAATGTAAGCAAACGTTTTTGTGTCGTAATGAAAATCCCATTTTTTTTGATCAATTTTTGAAACTTCTGGGTGGAACGTTTCTACCTTACTTAAAATTTCGCCATATAATTTCACTGCTGGGATTTTATAATGCCTAAAGTAAGCGAAAGGATTGGCGAAAAATCGTGTCGTTTTATCGCCTGTAATTCCAAGCTGAATGCGTTCTATTTTTTGCGTGTGCTCATTGATTTTTATATTCTTTGCATCCGCTACCGAAAGGTGAATTACTTTTTTTACATTCAGATTGTTGATTTTAAAACAGGAAATCATTCCCTCCGAAAATGCGGAACCCATGCTGTGACAAACGAAATAAATTTCAGCATTTTCAGCCAATTTCCCCTTCAGGTCTAAAATAATTGAATTTGCAAAACTTTGTCCCTTTTTTGTTCGATAGCTTGCGCTGGAAAACCAAGGACCTTCACCGTTGACGAATTCAAATTCACAATTATCCCCAAAATATTGGTTTGCCGCTTCCAAAAACTGATCTCCTTTTTCTGTCCAATATGGTCGAAGTGGCTTACAATTTTTGGTGTAGCCATTTACGAAAAAGATTATTTTTGAGATTTTTTGCAAATTTTAGTACTTTTTACAAAGGTAGAAAAATGCTGTAAATTTTGGTTGGAATTGTAAATAAAGGTAGGTTAAATTGTACCTAACATTAAACTATATATATGAAAACTCGGCTTAGTTTTTATCCATTTCCTTGATTTCCCACGCGCTGTTTTAGTTCTTCTGCTCCTCCAGTTCTTCTTCTTTGTTGATTTTGACTTGTTCCAAAACGATAAGTGAAAGCAATAGTGCAAACTCGAGTTTCCCTTTTTACAACAAAACTTTCTTTGTAGTCGGAAAAAGAAACATCAGCAATAATTTGATTGGTGAAAAACATATCTGTAAAATTTACTCTAATATTTCCTTTGTTTTTTAGGATTTTTGCCTGATAAGCCAAATTCACAAAGTAAATTTCTTGAATGGAATCAAAGCCATAAAGTTCGCGTGTCCTGTAATTTGAACTTAGCTCTAAGGAATGATTTTTGTTTATTTGAAAGGTGTTTGAAAAATTTATATTCCCGTTCAAAGTTCCAACATTGTTTAATGAGGTATTGGAAACATTTCCATTGTAAAGTGCGACGTATGAATTCAGGTCGATGCGGAAGGAATACCATTTCGACACCTCTAAAGGAAAACTAAAATTGGCGTATATTAAGTCAACATGTTTTAAATTTACATTTGTTTGAATCGTAATATTTTCTTCAAGGAGAGAAGGTGAAATTACCTCTGTGATATTGTCATAGGTTCTCGCAACACCAAAAAGAGCAAAATACTTATTTTTGAATGTATAGGCAAATTCTCCCGTATAGGTTGTTTGTGGTTTTAGAAAAGGATTTCCAGCTCTGTAAGTTGTAGGGTCCAAATAAAATTTGAAGGGATTTAATTGGTCGTAACTTGGTCGATCAATTCTTCTATTTAAATTAAAATCAAAACTATTTTTTTCATTTGGTGAATAACGAATACTGAGTGAGGGAAATAATTGAAAATAGGAACTATCGAAACTTTGATTTTTTACAAT
>CAZHLZ010000034.1:0-16999 GCA_964532475.1 uncultured Chitinophaga sp. | reverse complement strand
AGTTTTTTATGTCAATCTGAATTTCAATTTTACAATCGAACTGAGGTTATTAAATTCTGAAAGAAATTTAGAAAAACTAAAAACAAAATTAAACACTAGTTTTTCATCTTGGAAAGGGAAAATTGAACAAACAGACGATGTTTTGATTATTGCTTTAGAGATTTAAACCAATTCAACGTTTCAATTATTTGCTCATAATTTAAAAGAATATCAATTTCTGATTCTCCGATTTCATTTAAAAGCACACACAAAATTTTTGATTGAGCATTCTTTTTATCTTGTTTCATCAAGTCAAAAATTTCATCAAAAGCTTCCTCGTCAATTTCAACTTTTGGGTAAACTGATAAAATAAAATCAACAATTTCAGTTAGTGAATCAAAACTTAAGCCTCTAATTTTATGAGATAAATAGGATTCACATAAAATACCCATTGCAACGGCGTGACCGTGTTTTAACTCTTCCTCTTGAGATAAGAAATAACCTTCCAAGGCATGGCCAAAAGTATGCCCAAAATTTAATTTCTTACGAATATTTTTTTCGAAAGGATCTAATAAAACGATTTCATTTTTGACACGAATTGATTGTTCTACAAAATCTTCTGTCAAATTTTTATACGTAGCCAATTTTAGCTCATTCCAATGGTTTTTATCAAGAATCAAGGCGTGCTTTAACATTTCAGCAAAACCATTTTTTATTTCAGGCTCATCTAAAGTTTGCAAAAAACTTAAATCACAATAAATCGCCTTTGGATTGGAAAATACTCCCAATTGATTTTTATATGCTCCTAAATCAATTCCAGTTTTACCGCCAATAGAAGCATCAACCATCGCTAAAAGTGTAGTTGGAATTTGAATAAAATCAATACCTCGTTTGTAAATTGATGCTATAAAACCTCCCATATCAGTCACAACACCACCACCCAAATTGATTATTAAATCCTTACGCGAAATTTTATATTCAGACATTGCTTCCCACACTTGAAAACAAACTTCCATTACTTTATTTTCCTCGCCCGCAGGCAATAACATGATTTCTGCATCACTTAATTCCTCAAAATTTGTCAATAAATAATCCAAACAATAATCATGTGTATTTTCATCCACCAAAATAAGAATTTTTGATGTTGAATAATTTTCTTGAAGTAAAAATTGAAAACTTGAATCAACTAGAGACCCAAATTCAATTTTATACGACGCTGCTTGAATGATTTTATTCATAATGAATCAAAATTAATACTTTTTTTAAAGCAATTTGATAAAAAATGACAAGATTCCAAAAAATGAATTTATTTTTGTCCTATGGTATCATTTGAAAACACAGAAATTGCATTTAAAAGCAAAACGGATAGAGATTTAAATAGGGCTTATTGGCTTTTTAAAATTATTGGAAGTCCAAGCATGGTAAAATTTGGTAAAGCGGCTACAAACTTTGCTTTAAATATTAATTTACCAATAAATGGTTTAATAAAAAGTACCATTTTTCATCAATTTTGCGGTGGCGAGACCATCAATGAATGCGAAAAAACAACAAAAAACCTAGCTTCTTTTGGCATTGGTACCATCTTAGATTATTCAGTGGAAGGGAAAACATCTTCAGAAGATTTTGAAAAAACTTGTTTGGAAATCATTGCGACCATAGAAAAAGCGAAGAATTCAAAAAATATTCCCTTTGCGGTTTTTAAAGTTACTGGAATTGCGCAGCATCACATTTTAGAAAAAGCAAATAATCTTGAAACGCAATTAAACGAAAAAGAGCTAGAGCAACTAAATGCAATTAAATTACGTGTGGAACGCATTTGTAGCAAAGCACACGAATATGATGTTGCTGTTTTTATTGATGCAGAAGAATCTTGGATTCAGGACATCATCGATCGAATCACAGAGGAAATGATGCTGAAATTCAATAAGAATAAAGCAATCGTTTTCAACACCTTACAAATGTACCGCCATGACCGAATTGCCTATTTGAAAAAATCCCTAGAATTTGCAATTGAAAATGAAATCCATTATGGAATAAAATTGGTTCGAGGTGCTTACATGGAAAAAGAACGTGCAAGAGCATTAGAAAAAGGTTATCCATCACCAATCCAAAAAGATAAAAACGCCTCTGATTCTGACTACAATTTGGCCTTAGAAATAATTTTAGACAACATTCAACATCTAGCTTTATGCGCTGGAACACATAACGAAGAAAGTTCACTTTATTTGAGTAAATTAATTCAAGAAAAAGAAATTTCAACTGATGACAAAAGAATATATTTCGCACAGCTTTTAGGCATGAGTGACCATATTTCTTACAATTTATCGAATGCACATTACAATGTTGCGAAATATGTTCCATACGGCCCTGTAAAGGAAGTAATGCCTTATTTATTGAGAAGAGCAGATGAAAACACTTCCGTTGCTGGGCAAACTAGCCGCGAATTATCATTAATATTAAAGGAAAAAAATAGAAGAAAACTTAAAAGATAAAGACAATAAAGAAAAGACATCATTAGTATTAAAAACTAAATTGTTTTGATAATTTTTCTTACAATACAAGTGATTATCGAATTTAGCTATATACAATCTTTCTTAAGTGAAAAAAAAACTTACCAATAACGGTTTTTTAAATAAATTGCCATTAAAATTATGAGTGAAACCAAGTAATAAATCCATGTTTCATCAAAATGTGTCTTTCTTTGTTTTTTTATTTTGTTCTTAAATTCAAATTTTAAATTGACTCTTTCTTGAAATATCAAATCTAAAATTTGATTGAAATCTTTGTAATCTTGGGAATTGAAATTAAGATTTCCTTTATTAGTAAATAATTTAAGATGTTCTCCTGTCTCAGAACTTCTATATGGATGATAACTAATATAAGCTTCTATGGATTTATAATTTTCTTTTTCTTGGAGTTTTTTCACATTAATGCCAAGGAAATTTGAAAAATAAATATAATCGTTTTCTCTTTTAATATTCCAGACACTCAATTGATTTATGATTAGGGTCACAAATAGCAGAATAATTCCAATATGTACGTATGTTGTAATTTCATCCTTAGATCCCTTAAATATTAATCCAACTGATATAATTAAAATAAAAAAGAGATATAAAAGAATACTTTTAACTTGGTGTGTTCTAATATTATGAATATTTGATTTCAATTTTCGTAGTTAAAATCTTCCTCTAGGTACAAGAATTTAAATTCAAGGTATTCTATTTAATAATAAAACAAAATAAAGTTAAAATAGAACGTAGCTACTAATTTTTCATTAAAGTCCCTTTTCCAAAAAATCATCTAAACACATTGATAAATCCAAATCTTTCGAAATCTTGATTGGTTAGGATATTTACACCTTCAATTCTCCATTGATAAATACCTGCTGGAACTAAAGTGTTGCCAAATGTACCATCCCAACCATAATCAGGATCATGTGAAACGAAAATCAATTCTCCCCAACGGTTATAAATACTTAAGGTAAATTGGTACACATCAATTCCACTAGTTGTAATTTTCCATGTATTGTTTAAATCATCCCCATTAGGAGTAAATGAGTTAGGGATATAAATTAATAGATCATCTTTAACGATAACCAATTTTTGAATTGAATCTCTGCAGCCATAATGATTTTCAACCTTGAGTTGAACAGGATATTCACCAATCATTCCCAAAGGATAAGTAGCATTAGCATCTTCTGTTGCTGCGGTATCTATTAATGCACCAACCATATACCAATTATTTTCAATTACATCTTGAGAACTTTGATTCACAAAATTCGCTTCTGGTGAAAATGAAGTAATGGCGTCTGGATTGATATAAAAATTAGCAGTTGGGCTTTGATGCACGCTAATCATATTTGTAAATCCATTTGTGTACACACACATATTATTGGAAATGACCACCATAGACAAACTATATGATTTTATCGAATCATAAATATGCGTGAAACTATTAAATTGGTTGGAATATATAATGCTATCTCCATCACCAAAACGCACTAGGGTTGAGAATATATTCTGAGATGCTGTAGCATCATTAAAAATAACCTCCTCACCCAAACAAACATCAGGTTTTGGTGTGGTTAAAATTGGTAAAATATTTTGTTCGATATCAACATTTGTGCATGTTGTAACGGCAATTGAACCACATTCCTCTGTTAATGTCACACAATAAGTGTTATAATTATTAAGTGGAGAAACGTCTATTATTTGAGAATTCCCAACATTAACACCATTTAATGTCCAATTGTAAATATAGTTTGAACTTCCCCCAATTCCATTTGCAGAAATAGTAGCGGTATCATTTTTACAAATTGTAACTGGTGCTGAAATAAATGTAATTTCCAACGAATCTGGATCGTTAATAAAAAAGGTAGTGTCAACTCTACAACTTGGAGTACTATACAAGGAAACTGTGTGGAAACCTTCATTCAATCCATTGATCGTAAATGTTGGGGGAACAAGTTGGGGCACTGAACCGTTTAAAGTGTATGATGAAAAACTTGTACCTGTAAAAGTTGCAGTACCTGTGAAGGAATTTGTACAAGTTGCATCTGTCGTTGACAAAGCTGTTATTTGTGGAGCAAATTTATTTACTGTCACACGGGCTGAACCTTCGCAAACACCATTATCAACAGTATATACGTATGTTCCTTCTAACATCGTTGCAGGATCAATTGGCATATTGATTGGAGCACCATTAGGGTCTACCCATGTTCCGTTTGGATTAGCTCCTGGACCAAGGTAAACAAATAAATTTTCTGGAGTAATCGTTTGGCAAATCGAAACAACTGAATCTTTTCCAACATACGAATCTGGTTGAACAAAGATATTCATTGTCGCTGTTTCTCCACACAATGGGTGCCCTGTAGGATAAACATTTACACTGACAGAAGTTGTTTGTCCAATAAATACTTCAGGATTTGGCATATTTATCAATTGGTCAAAAATATTAGGAGGTGACCAAGTAAAACTGACAGGTTCAGTAAATGGACCAACAACCATACTATTTGGTGCAGTACCTAATGGCGATTCACCACTGTAAACTACTTGCCCAGCACAATTAAGAATTTCAAAACTACATTCTCCTATATAATTACCTGCACCATCGAAAGTAAAGGTCAAGGTTGAGCCAAAATTAACGGGTATACTAAACTGAGCAAAGTCCTGCTGCGCATTCGTAATTGTGTGTGTTGAATTTACCCCATTGTTATTTATTAGCAAATTATTTCCATTCCAACCATCACCAAAAGAGTCATAAAGTCTCAAAGTATAATTACAATTATATTGAGCTGCATTTATCATGGTAACTAAATTCCCTGCACAAACAGTCGTGTCAATAAGACTTATTGGAGAAATAAAATCTCTAACAGTTAGATTGAAGCTTGTATCGTTTGAACAACCAAAATTATTTCTAACCGTGTAAACATAGTTATAGACACCAGCCTGAGTTGGCGTGATAGTCATTTGGTCACCATCAGCAGATAAATTTGTCACAAAAGGTGCTGGAAAACTCCAAAAGGAAGAATCTAAATCCTCACCATGCTCAGGAGTAAACTCTACCACACCTGGATACATCGATGGATCCAAATTTAATGCAAAGCTAAAAACCGTTCCATCATCTGCGGCCCAGTTATCAACCACAGTTAAAGTCCAAACTCCATTTGTAGGACAACCTACCAATCCACCTAAAGATTGAACTGGCTCATAATCTCCTTCTGGCAAAGTACCTCCATTTGCATTTGCCCATTCTACCCAGGTTGTATTTGCTGTAGGCGTAAAACAATATTGATAAGGAACTCCTTGAGTACTTGGGTCAGTACAATCGACATTGTCCTCTTGAATTGGCTCTCCAATTTGAGTTCCACCACCACCTTGCTGATGTAAAATAACATTTTGACCATTTGGGCATGCAATCGAAATCACTAAATCACCCATGAATGAATGCTCCATGTCCATACACAAGGATTGAATCTGAGAAATATCGGTTATTGTTGTACCCGAAGAAAAACCAGTTTGTACAATATCTACATTTTGAGCCACACCAAGTTGATCGTCCGTCATACAACCATTATTAATAGTTGTTTCACCAGTAAAACCTTCCCATGTATTTTCATATAATAATGGTGTTGCAATCACATTTAAGGATTCTCCTATACAGAGCGTAGTATCTTGCTGAAAATTGATAAAATTTGGCGGCGTTGCTATTAAAACATCGATATCTGTTAAGTTATTATTTGTACAACCATTATCGTCAGTTACAAATAATTGAACACGATAATGACCTGGAATAGCAAAAGAATGTGTTACATCCTGACCCATTTCTTCTGTACCATCCATGAAATCCCACTTATATTCTGCTATTGAAAATCCATTTTGTGCAAAAGAGCCAACTTCTTGAAAGTTTATCTCTTCACCAATGCAAGCATGAATGCTGTCTAAGGTTATTCCATCTAATACAATTCCTCCAGCTGTAGGATCAGCACATGGAGTTGAGCAAGTTGCGCTGCCTGAAAAAAATCCTGGTACACCTACCCCATTAGAGATAAATCGAAACGTCAAACAACCAGTTGAATTTTGTGGAGTACATTGAATCACAACCCCTTGTAAACCATTATTATTATATTCACCTAAAAAAGTTGCTGCAGTAGAAGTTCCATCATAAACCAACATTCTATCCACATTTTCAACATTTGGCGCGGGATTTTGATCAGTTCCATCTAAATCAAATAAATTGAAAACTACACTTATAATATCTCCAGGAACATCGGGACAAATGGTAAAGGTTGTATTCTCATTATTAGAATATCCATTACCACCTTGACCTCCTGAATCTATAATAAATCCATTACAAGTATTGGTAGTAACTCCATTAATATTAGCATCTACAGTTATCGTAGTTTGCTGCCCACTAGCAATAGCGGTGCAAAATAATATTAACAGTAAAGAATAAAAACCATTTTTCATAACTTTTTTTTTATACCCCATTACTAAATCGATTAATCTCCAATTCAAAAAGCACAATTTGTTAATACAAAGTTACAATTTAATAAATTATTAATCTAATTTTTTTATAATCACTATTGGAATCTCAAACTATTAACGCAATAAATTTACATTTCCAACTATTAATTTTTTCTCATCTTTGGTTGACGTACTAAACTCAATTTTATACGTATAAACTCCTGTATTTGTTAATCCTCTTCCGGCACCAAAATCTCCATCCCAACCTTGCGAAGCATCATTTGATTCAAAAATTAATTGTCCATATCGATTAAATATTTTCATATTGAAAGTTTGAGGATCAATTCCTGAAAAGAACTGCGGAGTGAAGGTATTATTAAATTCATCTGCATTCGGAGTAAAACTATTTGGAATATACACTATTAAAGATTCATCAACAGTAATATTTTGATAGGATGTATCTCGGCAACCAAAAGGTGAAATAGCAATCAAACGCACAGAATATTCACCTGCTTCATCAGAAGGAAATGCATGTGCTGGATTATCATCAATGATAACACCTGAATTATCTCCAAAATTCCATTCATAGGAAACAGCACCAGTTGAGGTGTTCTCAAAATAAGTTGTTGGATCAATCATATCAACAGTTGATTTTGTTGGCACAAAACTAGCTACTGGATCAGGATTGATTGTTATCATTGCAGGAATGGTGATGGTTCCAACACAAAGATTGATAGAAGATTGTGTCAATGTTACATCATAAGTTCCAACTTGTGTAAAAGTATGTGCAACGTTAAAGCATCCCAATTCTGTAGTTCCATCACTAAATGAGTACACACATCCATTAGTTGTATTATTGGAATTAAAAATAATGGTTGCAGGACTACATGCTGAAACAATATCAGCAGTAAAACTTGGCGTTGGTAGTGCTTCTACCACAATTTCAACATCATCTGTTGCTGTACATCCTGCTGCACTTTGTCCAGTTAAAGTATAGGTTTGAGTAACTGAAGGTAAAAATGGAATATTATCAAAAACACCATTACTCCATGTTAAAATTGGTGCGCCTGAACCAGTTAAAGTTGTACTTGATCCTGCACAAACCACTCTGTCTGTTCCCGCAGAAACAGTTGGAGTTAAATTAATCTGAACATTTACTTGATCAAAAGAAGTACATCCATTTAATGTTCCAGTGACTGTATAAATGTATGTACCTTCAGTTGGTGTAAATTCTACATCTTGAATGATGTTATTATCCCAAGTGAAAACAGTACCAGGAGTACCTGTTGCTGACATTGTCAAAGGCAAACCTGAACATTGCACAACATTTGCTCCACCATTCACAACTGGATTAGGATTTACAGTCACAGTAAACTCTTCAGGCAAACTAACACAACCATTATTATTTGCAGTTAATGTTATAGTTGAAACCTCTGGCACATTTCCCAAAACAGGATTGGTAGCAATGAAGGAAGGAATATCTCCTGTACCACTTACGTTTACGAGTCCCGTACTCACATTATCATTTGTCCAATCCACCGCATAGGTAGAAAGTACATCTAAATTTAAGTTAGGTACAATTGCACCTGAACAAATTGCGACATCAAAAATAGGTGCAATAATAGGCGTTTCAATTATTTCAAAACTAATTGTAGAACTAATTTGACATGTTCCAGTACCAACTTCGTAGCTAACATCATATACTCCTGGCATAGAATTAACGACATCAATTTCACCAGTATTGGCATCAATTGTTAAGCCTCCCGTTGCTGTAAAAACACCATTTGCTGTTCCATTAATTGTAGCTGAAACATTAACTGATCCACTACATGCACTTAAACTTGCAAGCGTGAAACTTGGATCAGCTGAAGTATTTACAGTAAAATCGAAAGTAAGAGGGCTTCCAGGACAAATCCCATTATCAGGTGTAACTTCTATTGTAGAAGAAATGGATGCTCCTGTTCCATTTGAAACTACAAAACTTGCAATATTCCCTGAACCAGATGCAGGCAAACCAATTGAAGTATTTGAATTTGTCCAATCAAAAGTAGTTGCTGCAGAACCTGTAAATGAAATTGCTACCGAATTTTCTCCTTCACAATATGAAACATCAGCAATTGGATCAACGAAAGCAGCTCCGCGAATTTGAACTTGCTGAAAGCTAAAATCAGGACAGATGCCAGATGTTGTATATGTTATCGAATAAAAACCTTGTAAAGAGTTGGACAAATCTATTTCACCCGTTAATGGGTCAACTTGTAAATCTGCGGTTCCAGAAGTATATGTTCCTCCAGGTAAAACAGCTACTGGAACAGGATTTGTGCCAAATTGACAAAATTCAATCGCTGAATAAGCAAAACTTGGATCATCTGCTGCATTAATGTCAATAAGCAGCATGGAAGAATTTGGACAATTCCCAGTAGTTGTGTAACTTACATCATAACTACCAATTGGAAAAGAACTAATTGCAATACTACCTGAAACTACGTCAACGAATCCAGGAGTAGAGGAACTAAATATTCCACCAGGTAATGCGATGTTTATTGGAAATTCATCAGCATTCACACCAAAACAATATGCAGTTTGTGGATAAGAAAAACTTGCATTATCAACAGGATTAACAGTTATTGTAAAGGTAATTGGTGTACCACCACAAACACCATCTGTTGGAGTTAAAGTAAAAGTAGCAACAATTGGATCTGTACCTGTATTTATTGTTAAAAACGATGGAATATCTCCAGTTCCAGTAAATGGAAGACCAATATCAGTTCCAGCGATAGGTTGTGTTGTATATTCCCAATCAAAAGAAATTCCGGTATTTCCTGGGGCACCAGAACCAGTGCCTGAAAAAGTGATTGCATTTGTCATACCTCCAGCACAAACCTCTTGAGGTAATATTGGGTCAATCACAAATTGATCAAAAATCGTGATAATGACTGTTTCAGTATTTTGACAAACACCTGCTGGAGTGGTATAGGTTACATCGTAAACACCTGCTGGGGCCTGACCTAAATCAATTGTACCATCATTAACATTTAACACAAAAGTAGGGTCAGTTGAGGAAAAAGTACCGCCAGAAACTCCAGTTATTTGAGCAGCTTCATTTGCAGATGCAAAACAAAATTCAGTATTAGAATAAGAAAAACTTGCATCATCTAAGCCAATTACAATTGAAATTGTAGATGAATTTTGACAAGCAGATCCAGAAGTGGTATATGTTACATCATAAGTAGCTGCTGGAAAATTTGATAAATCAATTTCACCAGTGCCAGCATCTATTACAAAACCTGGAGTTGTGGAAGAAAATGTTCCACCAGTGAAACCTGAAACTGTAGCAATTTCATTCGCAGAACCAATACAATAATTTGTTTGAGAATATGAAAAAGTTGGATCTTCTGGTCCAATAACAACAGAAACCGTTGAGGATGTTTGACAAATTGCTGTTGGGTTAGTATATGTTACATCATAGGTTCCATCGGGTGAATTAGCTAAATCTATTTCACCTGTGTTTATATCAACAATGAACCCAGCAGATGTAGATGAAAATGTTCCACCTGCTACTCCAGTAATTGTTGCAACTTCATTTGCAGAAGCAGGACAAAAATTTGATTGTGGATAAGAAAATAAAACATTATCAAGCACAATATTTACCGTAGTTGTTGCGGAATTCTGACAAGCAGACACAGGCGTAGTATAGGTAACATCATAACTAGCTACAGGAGAGTTTGCTAAATCTATTTCTCCTGTATTTGCATCCAAAACAAAACCAGGAGTTGGTGAACTAAATGTACCTCCTGCTAAACCAGTAATTGTAGCCAATTCGTTTGATGAACCAAAACAAAAATTCACACTCGAAAATGAAAATGCTGCATCATCCAATAAAGAAACGTCGATATAATCCGTTTTTGTTTCTGTTACTAAGCCATCTGTTGTTAGGGTAACTGTTTTTAAACCTATCGTAGAATAAGTTACTTGATGTGGACCAGCAGTATTAGCTGTTTGTGGTGTTGCATCCGCACCAAAATCCCACGCCCAAGAAGTTGCACCAACTGAATTATCTGTAAAAGTATAGGTTTGGCACACAGAACCTGTTAAAATATCGGAAGCAAAATCTGAATGATATACCCCAATGTTATCAAAAGCAATTCTAAAATTATCCGTTGAATTGTGATGTCTAAACATGATATGAACAGCTGATTGACCTAAAAAAGCAGTTATATCAAATGTTAAATTAAATATTTGATTTCCAACAGTTATCATTTCACTATGAATTTCTACCGCCGTATTAAAATCACTTGTATCTGTAATAACATACAAAGTATAAAATTCATTTGGAAAAGCAGGGTCTACTGCGGCAACGTCATAATTTAATTGTAAACTACCCGACAAACCGCTTAAATTCAATGCTGGTGATATGAGATAGTTATCTGGAGTAACTGCAAGTCCTGTAAAATCATCCCAGGACTCAGAAAAAACTGCAGAACCAAATACATCTAAATTATTACCTAAACCAGTAAAATTAGCTACTTGCCAATCGTTACCATCTCCATCAGCATCATTTGTTGTCCAAGCCTGTGGATTGTCCCAATTCTCAAAAAAAACTTGAGCGTTACTGAAATTTAGAGCTAAAATAAAGCTAAAAAGCGTAATTATTTTTTTCATATTAAAATTTTACTATTCTACTAGGTATTTGAAGCGTAAAGTTACAAAAAAACTGAACACCACAAAAAGAATACGTAAAATGATATGAAAGGTTGCTAGATTTTTTGATTTAAATCCAAGAAATTCCTTTTTTTAATAAATTTATGGTTTTTTCTTCCTTAGAATCAGGAGTTATTTCATACATGTATTCCCAATTTGCTATGGGAGGCAAACTCATTAAAATTGATTCAGTACGTCCTCCAGAATGTAAGCCAAACTTTGTTCCACGATCATTCACCAAGTTAAATTCAACATAGCGACCGCGTCTCAAATTTCTCCAAGCAAGTTCGTTTTCCGTGTAAGATAAATTTCGACCTTTTTCAGCTTGATTTCCATAAATAACAGCAAAAGAATCACCTAAAGCCAAAGCAAAATCAAGCAATTGTTTTTTATTTAAGCTAGAATTTTGTTCAGATAAATGATCATAAAAAATTCCTCCAATTCCTCGGGTTTCTCCTCGATGAGGAATGAAAAAATAATCATCTGCTTGTTGTTTGAATTTAGAATAAAATTTTAAATCAAATTTATCACAAATATTCTTCAATTCTTGATGAAATTCACTGGCTTGATTTTCAACAATATAATGTGGCGTCAAATCAATACCACCTCCAAACCAATAAATATTTTCATCCATTTGAAAATAACGAACATTCATGTGAATGATTGGAACGTGCGGATTTTTTGGATGCAAAACAATGGAAACTCCTGTAGCATAAAAATGTTCACCTTGCGTGAAGTTCAATTGTTTTTTCATTTCAGGACTTATTTCGCCAAAAACTTCAGAAAATGCAACTCCACCTTTCTCAAGTAGGTTTCCATTTTTGATCACATTTGTTCTTCCTCCTCCACCTTCTATCCTTTGCCATAAATCAGATTGAAATTTGGCTTCTCCATCTAATTTTTCTAAAGCTTCACAAATCCTAGTCTGTAAAGCTTTAAATTCTGCCGCAATTCCCTCTTTATTCATTGATAAAACCTACTTGAATTAATTCATAGTTTTCTTGCTTCAGAATAAAACATGATTTATTTTCGTAACCAGAATTACTTGCCACCGACTTCACATTTATTTTATTCATCACACCTACTGAATTTTTCTTATTTAAAAAGAAATCTTGAATAAAATACATCGAAATATCAAAGCCTTGTACTGCATATTTAGATAAATCAGCATTGTATTTTTTTCTATAATTTTTCAACATCACTTTTGTAAAATCATGAGAATAGTTGAAGTCATAAGGACTTGCAAAATGTAAACTAAATTTGTTTTTGTAAAACCCTTTAATATCATCATTATTAGCCCAATCCTTCGTTGCAAAAATCGTGATTGATCCACCTCCAGCTTTTCCAGAAACTTTATCGACATTATTAATAAAACGCGTAGCAAAAACTTTATCTCTGGATGGAACAACCAATATTGTATTCCCTCCTTTTTTGATAAAACTTCCCATGTCAGCTTGCGAGCACTCAATCAACTTAAAAGTAGAACCTTTTGGCAAAGATGCCTTAAATTTTGCGCGAAAAGCTTGGTACAATTCATCATCTTTAGCATCGACTTTAATTAATACAATTTGTGAACTTGTTTTATTTTCTGCCAAGTATTTTGCTGCTCCTTCCATCAAGGTAATATCAGAATTTACAGCATTGTAAACAAAAGGATTATCTTTCAAAACTGATGTAGATGAAAATAGAGGGGAAACCATTCTCACTTTATTTGCTTTCGCCCAATCAGCTGCAATATCAATATTTTTACCGTTAAAAGGTCCAATAATTAAATCAACTTTCTTCAATTCTTTTGAATTTAATTGCTCTTTAAACTTAGTTGTATCTTGAGCAGCATCAATGATGTGAATTTTAGCCTTCAAACCTAATCTCTCCAAGGAATCCAAGGCCAATTGCGCTCCCATTAAGAATTCAGTAGAAATACCTCTCAAATTGTCATTTCCTCCATCTAAAGCAAAAGGTAAAAAATACACAATTTGATATTCACTTTTTGATTTAAACGACAATTCCTCATCAATTTCTGAAGTTTTAATATCCTCGATTTTACGAATTTCAACTTTCGTTACTTTTTCTTTCTTCGTTGGGATTTTGATTACATCGCCTTTTTTTAATTTTTCGTTTGTCATCCCATTTGCTTTTTTAATGTCTTCAATCGACACCATAAAACGTTTGGAAATGCTATACATCGTTTCTTTTGGTAAAACTATGTAAACCAGCATGCTATCTGTAAAAGTAACTTGCGTTTTGGCTTGTGCAACTGAAGCTTCTTGTTTAATTTTAGCGTTAGATGGTAACTTCAATTCTTGACCAATACTTATTGAGTTTTCGCTTCCAGGATTCAATTTAACAATATCTTCCATTGAAACAGCGTAACGCTTTGATATATTGTATAAATTATCACCTTTCTCAACCTTGTGAAAATCAGGAGCTTTTGTTTCAATTTGAGTTTCAGTTTTCACTTCACCTTGGGCAACAGGAATCAAAATTCGCTGACCAATTTGTAAGCCGTTGGAGACTGTTGGGTTGAATTCAATTACTTTTTCCGCAGTTACGTTGTACAATTTACTAATTCCATACAAAGTATTTCCACCTTGTACTTCATGCACGTAATATTTTACTCCATCGATAGTTTCAATTTTTAATTCTTCTCCTTGAGAAAACACCAATTGACTAAAAAAACATACAAATATCGCGTAAAAAAACTTTTTCATTCGCTAGTTAACTTTAAATTTCATTAAATATACTAAAATTATGCCAATTCACACAAATTATTATTCCCACTCAATTGTTGCAGGTGGTTTGGAAGAAATATCGTAAGTAACACGATTTATTCCTTTCACTTGATTAATAATTCGATTTGAAATTTTTGCTAAAAACTCATATGGTAAATGACACCAGTCAGCCGTCATTCCGTCTGTTGAAGAAACGGCTCTCAATGCAACGGCATTTTCATACGTTCTTTCATCACCCATCACTCCTACAGATTGAATTGGAAGAAAAATTGCACCTGCTTGCCAAACATCTTGATACAAGCCGTCTTCTTTTAATCCATTGATAAAAATTGAATCTACTTCTTGTAGAATCTGGACTTTTTCCTTGGTGACTTCTCCCAAAATTCTAATTCCTAAACCAGGACCCGGAAAAGGATGACGTTGTAAAATAGCATCAGAAATCTTTAAGGACTTCCCTACCCTTCTCACTTCGTCTTTGAAAAGTAAACGCAAAGGTTCTACCACTTCCAATTTCATATAATCTGGTAATCCACCCACATTGTGATGAGATTTGATTGTTTGCGAAGGACCACCGTTTACAGAAACAGATTCAATTACATCTGGATAGATTGTACCTTGACCAAGCCATTTAGCATCCTCCACCAATTTTGATTCTTCATCAAAAACATCTACAAAGACTTTACCGATGGCTTTTCTTTTTAACTCTGGATCGGTTAAGCCATTCAAAGCAGCATAAAATTTGGATGAAGCATCTACTCCTTTCACGTTTAGTCCCATTCCTTTATAAGAATCCAATACAGATTGAAATTCATTTTTACGCAACAAACCGTTATCAACAAAAATACAATGTAGATTAGCTCCAATTGCTTTATGAAGTAAAACTGCTGCAACGGAAGAATCAACTCCACCGCTTAGACCCAAAATGACTTTATCATTTCCAATTTTTGCTTTCAAATCAGCAACTGTTGAATCGACAAAAGAATCAGGTGTCCAGGATTGTTCGCATTTACAAATATCAACAATAAAATTATTAAGTAAAATTGATCCTTCAGTAGAATGGTACACCTCAGGATGAAATTGAATTCCAAAAGTATTTTCTCCTTCTACGTAATATCCTGCATTTTCCACATCGGAGGTACTAGCAATAATTTTATAATTTTCAGGTAATGATTTAATTGTATCACCATGAGACATCCAAACTTGAGACCCAGTGGACATTCCTTTGGTTAATTGGTGATTCAAATCAACAAAACTTAAATTTGCTCGTCCGTATTCTCTTATTGTTGACGGAAGTACTTCTCCACCAAAAGAATTGGCAAGGTATTGAGCACCGAAACATATTCCAAGCAAGGGAAATTTACCTTTAATTTCAGACAAATCAGGTTTTGGAGCATTTTCATCTCGTGTAGAAAAAGGACTTCCTGAAAGAATGACTCCTTTAATCGAATCACTCAATTCCGGAATTTTATTCCATGGATGAATTTCACAGTAAACATTAATCTCTCTAATTCTTCTTGCAATAAGCTGCGTATATTGAGAACCAAAATCTAAAATTAAAATCATTTCTTGCATTTTGCAAAGATAGGCATTATTTGGAAACATGAACTTCAATAAATGAAAAAAGGCTGTCCAAAAATGAACAGCCATCAATAAGTTGTAATTTATTAATTATATGTCGTTTCTGACATTACAAATGTCTTATATTTTTCTTTTTGAGCATCCGTTAAATTTTTTGAAATCATCTTTTCTCTCACATCTTTTAATTCTACAAGTGAGTTTGCTTTTTCTTGCTCTGATGATCCTGAATTATTAACTCCTTCAATTTTCCCTAGCATACCAATGTTTATGTTTAAGACTATACGTTGTTGTTCTTCATTTAATGGTTGTGCAACGGATTCAAAGTACTTTACCATTTCAATTAATTGCTTACTTGCTAAAGAATAGTGCGGTGAATCTACTTGTGCACTTGCGCTAGTTATTCCTAGAAACAAAGCAAATGTTAAAAATATTGTTTTCATTTTGTTTAATTTTTAAGTTCTTAATTTATTTCTTTATCAACATTTTTGGTTTAAATTCTAAGTTCACATTCTGAACCTTAACAAAGTAAGTTCCTGATGATAAGTCAAATTTACTAATCGGGAAATAGGTAACTCCTTCATTGATTATGACATTTTCACTAAAAACAACTTTTCCAGAAATATCTGAGATTTCAATATTTGCATCTTTAGAAGATTCAATACTATTTATCTCAACAATGAAATCCCCTTCGTTTGGATTTGGAAAAATTGATACTCCATTAAACAACTTGTTACAAGTCACTTTTATTGGTTCATAAATTTTGGATATTCCATCCACATCAATTTGGTTTAATCGGTAATAGTTATCACCTGTTGTGATGGATTGATCAACAAATGAATATTCTTTCTCTGAATTACTATTTCCAGCACTTAAAAACTCTCCCAATGGCAGCCAGTTTCCGTCTCTTAGTTTCTCTATGATGAATTTTTTAGAATTACTTTCTGAAGCTGTTGTCCATTTCAATTCAATATCATTGTTGTTACAATTTCCATTAAAAGAAGATAAGGTAACGACGAACATTATCAATGAATGGATGGTTTTTTC
>CAZHLZ010000033.1:0-17548 GCA_964532475.1 uncultured Chitinophaga sp. | reverse complement strand
GTTATTTATGAAAATGCAAAAGAGGGTCAAAAATACAAAGAGTTATTTTGGTTGTATTTCCCACAATGTAGATTTGTATTCAATAACTATTTTGCTTACAATACCAAAAATGATGCGCAATGGATGAGTTTCGATGATTTGTTCTGGAAACGACAATTCTCTAGTTACATCATTAAGGAAAGTAGTGTCTTTGACAGAAAAATTGACTCTTATCGTACAGGTGTTGATGCCTTGAGAGAGTCAGAAAAAATTACGGAAGAAATTAGAAATATTGAACACGACGTTTGGCATTTCTAAAATACATAGTTTTTTAATACAAAACCGTTTGTTAATAGCAGACGGTTTTTTTATTTATAATAATTGAATAAAATTTTTTATGATCAATTTAGAGCAAATTGGAGTTTTCCTTCCGCAAGGATATTTATTTAAGGATATTTCAATTCAAATTAATAAAGGAGACAAAATTGGTTTGGCTGGTAAAAATGGCGCTGGTAAATCAACTCTTTTGAAATTAATTGCTGAGTTTGACAAACCTTCTGAAGGGAAAATCCACAAGCAAAAAGATGTTGTTGTTGGTTTTTTGACGCAAGATATTGTAATTGACTCTACAAAATCTGTTTTTGATTACCTTTATTATTCCAATTTGGTTTTAAATCATCTTAGAAATCGGATAGAAGAAATCAATCTTGAAATCGTTAAGCGAACGGATTACGAAAATGCATCCTATTTGGATTTATTGAATGAATTGAATGAAAAAAACGATTTGTATAATTTCCATGAAGGGTATCAATGGGAGGAAAAGATTACTTCAACCTTAACTGGATTAGGATTTTTGGAAGACGATATCCATCGATCTTTAAATTCATTTAGTGGTGGTTGGAAAATGCGTGCTGAATTAGCAAAAATCCTTTGTAATTCGCCAGATGTTATTCTTTTAGATGAGCCAACAAATCATTTGGATATTATTTCAATCTCCTGGTTGGAATCTTATTTACAACGTTTTGAAGGTGCTGTTATCGTTATTTCCCACGATCGTCTTTTTTTGGACAATGTAACAAAAAGAACACTGGAAATTTCGATGGGTAAAATGCTTGATTTTCCATATCCTTATTCGATTTATAAAATAAAACGTGAGGAGGAGATAGAGCGTATGGTTGATGCGAAGAAACAGCAAGATAAGGATATCAAACATACAGAGGAATTAATTAATAAATTTCGTGCAAAAAAAAATAAGGCTGCTTTTGCTCAATCCTTGATAAAAAAGTTGGATAAAACAGAGCGTATTGAGGTGGAGAAAAACACGGTTGCTCGAATGAAAATATCTTTCCCCTTAAGTAATCAACCGGGGAAATGGGTGTTGGATCTTAAAAATGTAGGAAAAACTTATGATCAAAAAGTTATTTTTAAGAATGTTAACATAACTGTTGGTCGTGGTGAAAAAATTGCATTGTTGGGTCCTAATGGAGTTGGAAAGTCAACCTTATTGAAAAGAGTTACTGATGCCATTCCAGGTGATGGTCTTGTTGAATTAGGTCATAATGTTAAAGTTACCTATTTTGCCCAAGATCAAGCAGAGAAATTGGATATGAACAAAACAGTTTTTGAAACGGTGGATGACATTGCTGTTGGAGAAATTCGAAAAGATTTACGTAGTATTTTAGGTACTTTTTTGTTTACTGGTGAAGATGTAGATAAAAAGGTGGGAGTATTAAGCGGGGGAGAACGGACACGTTTGGCCTTGTGTCAATTGCTTTTAAGTCCGAGTAATTTTTTGATTCTCGATGAGCCAACAAATCATTTAGATATTCAAAGTAAGGAAGTTTTAAAGTCAGCTTTGATAAATTATGAAGGAACATTTATTGTTGTTTCTCACGACAGGGAATTTTTGGATGGTCTGACTAATCGAATTTGGGATATTTATGATAAGACTTTGAAAATTCACCATTACGATGTCAAGGAATATTTGGAAAAAAAGTTAAATGTTTCGTCCATGAATGTGGATAATGACATGAAACAAAAAGTGGAAGAAGTCAAAAGTTATGTTATTGAAAAGGAAAAACCAGAATCAAAGCTAAGTTTTGAGGAGCAAAAGGAATTAAAGCGAAAGAAAAATGCACTTCAAAATTCGATCAAAAAAAGTGAAGATTTGATTAATGAATTGGAGGGGAAATTGAAATTATTGGACGCTGAATTGGTTGAAGTTGATTACAACGACAAAGAAAAATCGGGTAAATTGTTAAATGAATATCAAGAAGTGAAGTCTAAATTAGACAGAACCATGTATTCGTGGGAAACAGCCATTGAAGAATTAGAGGAATTAAACTGAAAGTTATGAAAGGAATTTTATCAAAGATGAATGTTGAACATTCAAATCCCATTGTTTATACATTAAATTTGGAGGAAAATGTTCGATTTAATGATTTAATTGGAAAAAACATAAAATTTAGTTTTCTAAATAAAATTATTTGTCGTTCTTGTGGTAAAGAAACCAAGAAATCTTTCAATCAGGGATTTTGTTATACCTGCTTTATAAATGCTCCAGAATCGGCTGATTGTATCATTCGTCCTGAACTTTGTCGCGCTCATTTAGGTGAAGGCAGAGATGTGGAATGGGAAGAAAAAAATCACAATCAAGACCATGTAGTTTATTTGGCTGCAAGCGATGTTGTTAAAGTTGGTGTTACAAGAACGACCCAAATGCCAACTCGTTGGATTGATCAAGGTGCAAGTTCCGCAATAATATTAGCTGAAACTCCTAATCGTTACCTAGCAGGTGTGTTGGAGGTCGAATTAAAAAACCATTTTTCAGATAAAACGAATTGGCAAAAGATGTTGAAAAATGATATTAATGATAGCATTGATTTGGTTCATGAGAAATGGTCCTTGGAAAGTGTTTTGCCTTCTGATTTGACGCAATATTTTTCTGAGAATGATGAGATTTTTGATTTTGACTACCCAATTTCAATTTATCCTGAAAAAATTAAGAGTTTAAGTTTTGACAAAGAAGCAATTATTGAAGGCGTTTTAGTTGGAATTAAAGGACAATATTTGATTTTTGAGGGAGGAAGAGTACTCAACATCAGAAAACATACAAGTTACTTAGTTGAATTAGAATTTTGAACGAATAAGTTGAATAATTGTAAGTGAATTTATGAGGCTTACAATTCTTTTTTTCTTTTTTTCATTTTTTTGCTCTGGGCAAGATGTTTTGGTTTATGGAAATAATCAAATTAATTTGCAGGATGATTTAATTATAAATGCAAAAAGAATTGACTCAATTACACAAAACAAACTTGATTCTTGCTCTATTTTAGTGATTTTTTCAACGGCAAATAGTCGATTGGGTGAGGTGGAACAAAACATCATTCTTGATTTCGTAAATGCTGGTGGCTCGTTGTATTTAGGTGCCGAAAATTTCCCATTTAATGAAGAATGTAATCAGTTAAGTGAGAAGTTCTTACAATTAAAAGGGTACGGTAATTTTGATAATGATAGTTTGAAATTTTCTCCTAATAATTTCTTAGACCTAAGCGAACAGTCTAATGTAGAATCTGGGATTAGTACTATTTGTTTCCCCATGGATTTTCGTACGAAAGTGATTGCATGGTCCAACGATAATCCAATTATTATTTCTGCACGATTTGGCAAAGGAAAAATTATTTTGGATGGTGGATATTCTCGTTTTTATGAGATAGAAAATCAAGTCTTTTTTAATCAATTAATAGCTTTCTTGCTAAAGTAGTTCTGGAATAGTTTCGCTTTCCCGATAGAATAAAAACAAACTGCCGTTAAATAATTGTTAATTTCTAGGTAATAAATACCTTGGTAATTAAAATTTGTTGTATATTTGTCAAAAAAAATAAGAATTATGAAAAAAAATGTAATAGTAGCATTAGGTGTAATCGCAGTTTCTTTGGTTTCACTTACAACAATTGAATCAAACAAAGCTAAATCAGAAGCTTACAAATTAGATTCTAAAAAAACAAGTTTACAATGGACTGGAAAGTATGTTTCTGATGGTCATACTCATACAGGAACAGTAAACGTAACTGAAGGAAATTTGACTTTAGGTAGCGATAAATCTGTAAGTGGAACTTTTACAGTGGATATGAAATCTATCGTTAATCAAGATTTACCAGAAGAGAAAAAAGGATATTTGGTTGGACACTTAAATAGCCCTGATTTCTTCAATACTGAAAAGTTTACAACTGCAAAAGTTACTGTTAAAGGTATTAAAGAGAATGTAATGGATGCAACAATTACTGTTTTAGGTAAAGAAATTCCAGCTACAATTCCAGTAACTGTTGAAAACAAGGGTAAAACTATGACAGCAAAAGGAAAATTTGAAGTTGATTTTGCAGCCTTAGAAATGGGTGGAACAAAACCAGAAAATGGAAAACCAGAAAATGAAAGAACAGATTCAAAAATTGCTTTTGATTTGAATTTAGTGATGACTAAATAAGAAAAAGATTTCAATATTGTTAAGGGCTGTTTTTGTAAGACAGCCCTTTTTTTATCCCGCCCAATTTGACCTGTCCAAACTTCTATATTGAATGGCTTCAGCTAAATGATGAGACTCAATTTTAGAACTTTCTTCTAAATCTGCAATTGTTCTTGCAACTTTCAAAATACGGTCGTAGGCTCTGGCTGAAAGACCAAGATTATCCATTGCTCTTTTGAGAATATCACTTCCAGGTTCATCAATTTTACAAAATTCATTTAAGTTTTGAGTTGTCATTTGTGCATTGCAGTGAACTCCAGTTTCTTCTGAAAATCTTTTTTCTTGAATAAGTCTTGTTTTTATGACACGATTTCTAATTTCAAGGCTGCCTTCTTGTGGTATATCATTTGCCAATTCATTGTAGGAAATTGGAATCACTTCTACATGCAAATCAATTCTATCCAGTAATGGTCCTGAAACTTTATTCAAATATTTTTGTACTACTCCCGAGCCACAAGAGCATTGTTTTTCAGGATGATTGAAATATCCACAGGGACAAGGATTCATTGCTGCAATGAGCATAATACTTGCTGGATAATCTACCGTGAATTTAGCTCTCGAAATGGTAACTGTTCGATCTTCTAATGGCTGACGCATTACTTCCAAAACTTGTCTTTTGTATTCAGGGAGTTCATCTAGAAAAAGAACTCCATTGTGTGCCAAGGAAATTTCACCAGGTTGCGGATAAGAACCACCACCTACTAATGCCACATCTGAAATCGTATGATGTGGTTTTCTAAAAGGCCGTTGTGTGACTAGCCCAATTTCCTTTCCCATTTTTCCAGCAACACTATGAATTTTTGTGGTTTCTAGAGATTCAGAAATGGTCATTGGCGGTAAAATGGTAGGCAATCGCTTTGCTAACATTGATTTTCCTGCTCCAGGAGGACCAATCAGAATCACATTATGTCCACCAGCGGCAGAAATTTCAAAGGCACGTTTAATATTGGCCTGGCCTTTCACGTCTTTAAAATCAACGGAAAACTGATTGATTTTGTTTTTAAATTCTTCCTCAATATCAGTTTCCACTTTAGAAAGATTACCAATTCCGTTTAAGAAGTCAACAACTTCTTTTAAAGTTTCAACACCATAAATATCCAAACCTGCTACAATCGATGCTTCATTAGCATTGGCTTTAGGAATGATTAATCCTTTAAAACCTTCTTCTTTTGCTTTTAAGGCAATTGGTAAAATTCCTTTTAGCGCTTGAATGTTCCCATCTAAGGATAACTCACCTAAAATGATATATTTCTCCAAGTCATCGTTGAATATTTGTTCGCTCGCGGCCATAATTCCTAAGGCAATTGGTAAATCATAAATAGAGCCTTCCTTACGAATGTCGGCTGGAGCCATGTTTACCGTAATTTCCTTTCCTGGATATTTGTAGTTGTTATTTTTTAGTGCTGCTTTAATTCGTTGCTGACTTTCTTTGACGGCACTGTCTGGTAAGCCAACTAAAAAGAAGTTTACTCCTTGATCTACATTTACTTCAATTGTAATGGTTGTTGCGTCAATGCCGAACACAGCACTGCTATAGGTTTTTACTAACATAAAAGGTTTATTAAAAGGTTTAATTGTTTGTTTAGTTAACTAAAATTAAGTAATTATTTTGAAACAAACAAAAATTTTTAAATAATATTTGATTGAAATATACATCATAGACCACCTAATCCACTTAAATCAGGTTTTTTTATGACTAAAATCAAATTTTTAGGGCAACCAATATCATTTTACAAAAAGTTACTTTTCAAGAAATTTGTATCAAATATTAAGATAAGAATTATGAGTAATCAAATAGAGTCAAATTTAAACCAAGCATCAGAATTTAATCGTTTCGGATTAATTAGTATGATTTTGTTGGTAATTGGTTGTGTAGGTGGTATTGCAGTTGGTCTAGGAGCAATCAATTATGTATCCACTTTAATTATGGTAGTTGTACCAACAATGACAACTTTAAGTCTTTTGTTAGCAGTTGCTCCAATGAGATGGATAATTAATTCTGCAATTGCAAGTTTAATTATCGATGTAATTTTAATCGTTTATTTTTTAATCGTTTAAAATCAAAATTTTAAAGTTATAAGGAAGGAATACGAGAGTGTTCCTTTTTTTATTTCATCAATTCTTCAATAATTCGATCCATGGAGAATCCTTCCGCCTCAGCTTTATAATTTCTAACGATTCTGTGACGTAAAATTGGCTTTGCTACAGCCTTAACGTCTTCAATGTCTGGAGAAAATCTACCATTTATCGCAGCGTGACATTTTGCACCAATTACCAAGTATTGAGATGCTCTTGGTCCGGCTCCCCAACTGATAAAGTCTTTGGTGATTTGAGGCGCAAATTCACTGGAAAATCTTGTTTTTGCAACCAATTTTACCGCATACTCAAGTACATTGTCCGGAACAGGAATTTTTCGAACCAATTCTTGGTATTTGATGATTTGTTCACCTGTAATAATTTGATTTAACTTCACATTAGAATCAGATGTTGTTGCTTTCACAATTGCTAATTCTTCGTTGTAAAGTGGATAATCCAACCAAATATTAAACATAAAACGATCTAATTGTGCCTCAGGTAAAGGGTAAGTCCCTTCTTGCTCAATTGGGTTTTGGGTTGCAAGTACGAAAAATGGAGAAGGCAAAACATAATTTTTACCACCAGTGGTTACAGATTTTTCTTGCATTGCTTCCAACAAAGCTGATTGAGTTTTTGGAGGAGTTCTGTTAATCTCATCAGCCAAAACAATGTTGTGAAACAAAGGGCCTTTGATAAATTTGAATTGACGTGTTTCGTCTAATATTTCAGCACCAATAATATCAGAAGGCATTAAGTCTGGAGTAAATTGAATTCGGTTAAAACTTAAACCTAAGGTTTGCGCAATTGTATTTACCAATAAAGTTTTAGCTAAACCAGGAACACCCACAAGTAAAGCATGACCTCTTGAAAAAATAGAAATCAAAACTTGATCTACCACTTCTTCTTGACCAACAATTACTTGATGGATTTCATTTTTTAAGGCTTTGTAATCTCTTACTAATTGATTTACAGCTTCAACATCAGACATATTATTCTTATTTAAGGTGTTGTATTCCAGTTGTTTTTGAATTGACAAGTAAACTCTTTATCAATACGAATGTATGCGTTCACCACTTTGGAATTAATCCAAGAAGTAAGTGTTTTTTCTTTTTTATTATTCAGTGTTGCACTTTGAATCAAGGAATAATCGTCGTTTAAATTAGCATAATGTGGTTCTGACCGATCCATCAAACGAACAATTCTAATTCCTTGTTTACGCTCAGTGAAATCAAAGTAAAACGAAGGTTTTGAAATTTCACCTTTACCCAAGGCATCAGTTAATAAATAAATCTGTTGATCCACTTGATTTAAATCCTCCATGCTCCAAGTTTGTTCACCGGTGATTGGATTTGTGATGATGCCTCTATTTTGTTTTGTGTTTAAATCATTGGAATATTTAGTTACTGCATTGTCCCAAGTAATAGCGTTTTCCTTCAGCAATTTGTAGCATTCTTCAATTTTTTCACTTGATTTCGCTAAACTTTCACGATTAAATTCTGGAGTAATTAAGATATGGCGACACACGTAATCATCCCCTTTACGCTCCAAAAGCTGTAAGATGTGGTATCCATAATCGGTTTCAAAAACAGGACTAATGTCTCCAACATTGGAACTAAAAACGGTTGCTTCAAATTGAGGAACCATCATTCCACGAGTAGCTTCTAATTTTCCACCTTGTTGGGCACTTCCAGGGTCTTGAGAATGAATACGTGCTTGCGTTTCGAAAGATTTCCCCTTGATAATTTCTGTTCGAATATCGTCTAATTTTTTCCAAGCTAAATCTTTATCTTCCTTGGTGACATCTGGGAAAATTACGATTTGCTGAAAACTTAATTTAGAATTGATCAGAGGAATACTATCTTTCGGAATGGTATTAAAAAATTGTTCTATTTCTTTTGGAGTAACTGCTATATCCTGTGTAATTCTTCGTTCCATTTCATCGCTCATCAATCGTTTTTTGATTAATACTCTAAACTCTGATTTTATGTCGGTGATTGTTTTTCCGTAGAAAGCCTCCATCTTATCTCTACCTCCAATTTGGTTTTCAATAACACGAATTCTATTTTCCATTTCTGCATCAACTTGCGCATCAGTTATCTCAATACTATCAATTTCTGCTTGATTTAATAAAAGGTTTTGAAACATTAATTGTTCTAAAATTGCGCAATCAGTTTCTTTGGTGATTTCTAAACCAGATTGACTAGCTTGCAATTTTTGAGCTTCAATATCTGATTGTAAAATAATATTATCGCCAATTTGAGCAACGATTTTATCGATTACCTTTTTAGAGTCAGATTGAGAAAAAATAGAACCTACGGAAAGCGTAAGAATAGTTAAAAACAAAAATTTCATTGTTATGAATTAGTTCAAATTAAAAATAAATGAAGTGTAAAGTTGCTAATAAAAACAGCTAAACAAACAAGTTTTGCAAATATTAACAAAAGAAAATTATTTCCCTAAAGAATATAATACACTTTCATTTACCTTAATTGGGTGTTTTTTGCTTAATTCCTCCAACCAGATTTTTTCTAAGTAATTTTGGTAATCTGCAGTTATTGCACCTTTTGCTTCGTCAAATGATTTTGCAGATGCAGGAATTACCTCTTCTACTTTTACAACATAGAATTTACCGTCAGCTTCATAAATAGGATTAATTCCTTTTTGAAATGTTTGACCTTTTAGAAAAGTTGTTTCTGAAACTTCAAATTTATTTGTACGAACTCTTAAATTCAATTCAGAATCCTCGTTGATTTTGTCTAAAATAGTTTTAGAGTTGTTTGCAGGAACTTTCAACATCTTTTCAACTTCCAACGCCAAAGATTTATTTAAACACTCATATATTTCAGCATTTATTCGGTCTTTCCATTGGTATTTTGCTTGGTTGTCGGTGTAAAAACTTCTTAATCCAGCAGTATCTTTGGATGCCTTGTTCCAGACTTTATCAGACATTACTTCATATAGTAATATTCCATCATGGTATTCTTGCATTAAAGCTTTAAATTCTGGATATTTAGCTTCCAATCTTGATTCTTCATAAGCTAGAATTTCAGCCTTTTCCCAGTTTTTAAATTGCTGATTTACTATATCCTTTGTGTTTGATTTTGGTGCACTTAAATAATATTTAGCTAGGTAATCTGCGAAACTTTTTTGAGTAAATGCCTTTTCGTTGATAGTAAATAATGCTTTATCACTCGTTATTTTGTCACTTGTCCATTTTCCTTGTAAGTAAACTGAATCAACAATTTTGTAAAATGGTTTTAGTGTCTTTTTACTCACATTCGCATAATTGTATTCTTTTTTCAATTTTTGTACAAAATAATCTTGCGTCAATTTGGAACGATCATCTCTTTTCACCTTGTTTTGAAGGTCTTTTTTCATTGTTTCAAATGCAGCAATGTTTTTCCAACTGATTCGTTTAATGATGTGATAACCATATTGAGTTTTGACTGGTTTTGCAATTTCATCATCAGCTTTCAATGCAAATGCGGCTTCTTCAAACTCTGGTAGCATACGTGTGGTTGTCCCTGAGCCAAATGGAGGTAAAACTCCTCCTTTTTCATTTGTGTTAAAATCGTCTGAAAAGCGAGTCACTAGTGTTTCAAAATCCTCACCTTTCATTAATTTTTCATAAATTTCATTTGCTTTTTTCTCGGCATCAGCAATCATTTCTGGTGTATCTTCTTTTGAAGTTGCAATCATGATGTGAGCCGCAGTCATTGTGCCACGAGCTGGTCTTTCAGCAACCACTTTTAAAATATGATAACCAAAACGTGTTCTTACAGGATTTGAAATCGATCCGACAGGCGTTGTGTAGGCAGCTTCTTCAAAAGGAAATACCATTTGAAAAGCAGTAAAGAAACCTAAATCTCCCGCGTTTTGAACGGCAGATGGGTCATCAGAACCACCAGGACCTTTGGCAACAGCATTAAAATCTTCTCCATTTTCTATTCTTTTTTTAAGTGCCATAATTTTATTGTAGGCAATTAATGTATCTGCAGAATTGGCATTTTCATCCAATTTAATCAAGATGTGAGAAGCACGAATTTCTTTTTTTAGTCTTTCGTAAGCTTGCTTAACCATTTCTTCGTTACGCTCATTGTCAACAAGATAGGGTGCTGAAAGGGACTTTTTGTATCCTTCTAATTCTCTTTTTAGTTTTGGAATAGTGTCATACCCTAGCAATTCAGCTTCTGCAACTTTTAATTTGAATTTTTTAAACAATTCCATATATTCATCCAATGAAGCTTTGTCGTATTTTGGATTTGGATTGTTTTTCAAATAAATTTGAAGGAATTCACTTTTTGTAACTGATTTTCCTCCAATTTCCATAATGGTTTGAGAATCTTGAGAAAAGGCAAAAACTGCAACAAAAGTGCAGGCAATCGTAACTAAAATTGACTTCATCATTAAAAAATGTTTAAAAAATTAAACCCAAAAATAGGTATTATTTTTATTATTTCGTTAAGTTTGAAAAAATCAATTCATAATTTTTATTAAAATCGAATAGAACATGAGCTAAATTAATCAGTTTTTGTTGTTTTTTTAACGAATTTTTTTTTAAATGTAACTTGTGTCACAATCCATCAATAAATGAATCCTCAATTTTGCAGAAAATTAAAATATTAGTTAAATGGAAATAATAGGATTTATTGCATCAATCATAATCGGGATTTCACTTGGATTGATTGGAGGAGGTGGCTCAATTTTAACCGTACCAGTATTGGTTTATTTATTTGGTGTAGAGCCAATGTTGGCGACAGCTTATTCTTTATTTATCGTCGGTACAAGCAGTTTAATTGGTGCCTTTCCAAAGTACAAGCAAGGTTTAATTAGCATGAAAACTGCTATTGTTTTTGGTATTCCATCCATTATAGCCGTATTTGCTACTAGAAAATTAATAGTTCCTGCCATTCCTGATGAAGTATTCACGGTAGGTGGTTTTGTTGTAACTAAGGCCATTTTAATGATGATTTTATTTGCCGTATTAATGCTGGCTGCTTCAATTTCAATGATTCGAGAGAAAAAAGAGAAAAAAGATATAACGCTTGACGAAGCATCACCTGCTGAACAAAAATTCAATTACCCTTTAATCATAATTGAAGGCTCCATTGTTGGCGTTTTGACAGGTTTAGTTGGTGCTGGTGGTGGATTTTTAATTATTCCTGCATTGGTGATGTTGAGTAAACTCCCAATGAAAATGGCTGTAGGAACTTCCTTGTTAATTATTGCAGCTAAATCATTGATTGGTTTTATTGGTGATGCAAGTTCCAACGGTTCATCCATGGATTGGAAGTTATTGGGAATTGTTACCGCCTTGGCAATCGTTGGAATTTTTATTGGAAACATTTTATCTAAAAAAATTGATGGGAACAAGCTGAAAAAAGGTTTTGGTTGGTTTGTTTTAGTTATGGGGGTTTACATCATTATCAATGAATTGTTTTTGAAAACGGGTGGAGGACATTAATAGGTGCGTTATGAGTTAGTAGTTATTAGTTAGTAGCTATGAGTTAGTGTTTGTAGGGTTTTTAAGAGGATGAAATTAGAAATAAATAAATATAAAATTATGAAACAATTAATTATGACATTGAGTCTATTGACATTGGGAAGTTGTGCAACCCAAACCACAGAAAACGGGAACAAAACGACGGAAACCGTTGTTCAAACTTCAAACAGTAATACGATTACAGTTGATGTTAGAACAATTGATGAATGGAACGTTGATGGACATGCTGATTGCACGGTAAATTACCCAATGGATGTTTTGGCTTCAAAAATTGAGGAATTAAAAAAATACGATGAAGTTATATTAGTTTGCCGAAGCGGTGGTAGAGCTGGGGCTGCAAAGAGCCAATTGGAAAGTGCAGGACTAAAAAATGTAAAAAATTTAGGTGCTTGGCAAAATGTGAAGTGCAAATAGGTTTTTGAAAGGGAAGAGGATATTATTCATTCCTTCCTAGCACATTAATTTTTATAGCTGAGCTGCCAAAAAATGATTTTGTAACATTTGTTACATTACTTAAAAAATATAATATCATCTTTGCTAAAATAATTTTTCATGGAAAACAAAAGGAGAAACTTCATTAAATCTTTAGGCGTGTTAGGTGCTGGAATGGCTATTTCAAATCCCTTGTCGGCTTTTGATATGAATGATCACGAGCAAGAGGAAAGTTTTAATTCCAAGGAAAAAGAAGAGTTTACTCTAAGCATTTTACAAACTACCGATGTTCATTGTCAAATTCATCCGCACGATGAACTTTTTTGGGAAAATAATCAGGCTGTATTTAGAAAAACTGGAGGATATGGTTATATTTCAACGCTATTATCTCACTACAAAAAGAAAAATCCGCATACTTTTACAATTGATACGGGTGACATGTTTCAAGGAAGTGCCTTGAGTGTAAAAACTTTTGGTTCTGCTTTCGTTCCAATCTTAAATGCCCTAAATTACGATCTGTATCTACCCGGAAACTGGGAAGTTATTTATGGAAAAAGAAGCATGCAAACCTTACTTGGAAGTTTAAATGCTCCTAAAATTTGCGCCAACATGTACCACGATTTAGGGGAAGGAAAACGTGGCGAATTGATTTTTCAACCTTACCATATTTGGTCCGTTAATGGAGTTAAAATTGGATTTTTAGGATATACCGATCACTTAGTACCTATTCGACAATCACCAAATTACAGTAAGGGGATAATTTATACCAAACCGGAAGAAAATTTAGTGCACTACGTGGATGTCTTGAAAAATCAAGAACAGTGTGCCTACATCATAATGATCGCTCATTTGGGCTTGTCTCAACAAATCGCGCTGGCAAACATGAAAGAATGCGAAGGCGTAAATTATATTTTGGGTGGTGATACGCACGAACGTGTTCGAAAACCAATTGTTTGTACTTATTCAAAAGTAGTTGAACCTGGAGCATTTGGATCTTTTATCGGAAAACTTGATTTAAAGGTTAAAAATGGAAAAGTAATTTCTGATAATTATGAATTAGTTGAGGTGAATTCTCCAAAAATTAAAGCAGACAAAGAAGTTGAAAAATTACTTTTGGAAAGTGAGAAAAATTTTAAAAGCGAAATCAATGAAGCAGTTGGATATTCAACGATTCCACTTTATCGCTATTTTGTGGTAGAAAATCCAATTGATACCATGATTTTGAACGCTTTACATTGGAAATTCCCTGAAATAGATATTGTTTTGTCGAATGGATTTAGATTTTGTCCGCCAAATACAAGCCCTGATCATACAGGTAATATTCCTATCACAAACGGATATATTTTTGACATGCTTCCGGTGGACAGTACAGTACGAACAGGTAAAGTTTCTGGAAAACAATTGTTTGAATGGCTTGAAAAAGAATTAAATAATGTTTTTGCCAAGGATGCTTCTAAAAGATTTGGTGGTTGGGTAATCAAATTTCAAGGAATGCAAGTGAGTTTTAATGCTTATGGTGAAATGGGAAAACGCGTACAAAGCGCAACTGTGAAGGGAGAAGCAATTGAAATTGATAAAATGTATTCCATTTTGGCATGCGAAAGAGATGGCGACCCTGCTGATATGTTGTGTAGAATAAAAAATGTGAGTGAAGCAAAAAATACAAGCTCTACTTTACATAAAGTAATGATAGAATACTTAAAAACGAATTCTCCAGTAACTCCAAAACTTCAAAAGAATGCACAAATTTTAGATGCACCTGAAACACTTTTAACGCAAGTTTCTGGGGTTGATTATGAATTTAGATGAGAAAAAAAATAGATTTTGGAGGTTTCCAAATGTGAAATTAATTTCGGGCAGTTTTTTCGATTAATATTTTAGCTGCTTGTTATTTTTGAAGGCAGAATCTTTCGGTGTTCTGCTTTTTCATTATATTCGTCTCTTGAAAATTCATTTCTATGACAAAATTCACCCTCCGAGCTTGGAATATTGCTGATGCTGAATCACTTGCTAAACATGCAAATAATTGGAACATCGCTAAAAATATGACAGATGGATTTCCATTTCCTTATACCTTGGATGCTGCGCAAAATTTCATAAATAAGGTAAATTCTATGTCGCCTCAAACTCTTTTTGCCATCGATATCAATGGCGAAGCTGTTGGTGGAATTGGTTTACATCAGCAAAGTGATATTTCAAGAAAAAATGCCGAGCTGGGTTATTGGCTCTCAGAAAATTATTGGGGAAATGGCATCATTCCAGAAGCAATAAAAGAAATTGTTAGCTTTGGATTTGAAAATTTAGACATCAATAGGATTTTTGCCCGACCTTTTGGATCAAACCTTGCCTCGCAAAAAGTACTCGAAAAAGCGGGCTTTACGTTTGAAAGCAAATTTGAAAAAACGCTTTTTAAAAATGAAGAATTTGTGGATGAACTTTTTTATTCCATCAGAAAATTCAAATAAATCCGTAATGTATTAGTAGAATTATGGAATTACATCAACAACAAAAAATCTTACTTCAGGCAATCGAATTTGAGCTACAAGAGCAGCAAAAAAGATATTCCTTGCAAAATAATACAAGTTTAAAAGAGTTGAAATCAATGGGTTTGGCTCTGCATCCAATTGCGGTAACTCGTAAAAGTTTTGGTTATGCAGAATATCCTGAAATCAGTTTCCGCTTACCTTTTACCTGCGATACGTCTAGTTTTAAAGACAATTGTGCCATAGAATGTTTTTTAGAAGGCGAAAGTTCTGTGAAAGGAGTTTTGTTGTCGAGCGATGGTCAAAAAGGTGAATTTCGACTCTTTGCACCCGACTTCCCAGATTGGATTGAAGAAAAAGGTGTTGGCATCAAATTAACTCCAGATGAACACACGTTTCAAGGAATGATTGATGGTGTGAAAAATTTAAGTAATGACAAACAGTTGTTCAATTTATTTACTTCGATTCACGGTTCTGAAAAGTTTGGTGAAAAAATAAATAATGCCGACAACATTTCATTTGTACCAAAAAACACAAATTTAAATCAAAGTCAGATGCAAGCTGTTGAAGCAATTTGTGAGAATGAGCACTTAAAAGTCGTTCATGGTCCTCCCGGAACGGGGAAAACTACCACTTTGGTAGATGCAATTTTTCAGTTGATTCAAAAAGGTGAAAAAATTCTTGTTTCCGCGCCAAGCAATACCGCTGTGGACAACATCGCAAAAGGCTTGCTAAAATACAATATTAAAATTCTTCGTTTAGGAAATACGACTAAAGTTGATGAAGAAATTCTCGCCAATACTTTGGAGGGAAAAATGCAGGAAGGTAAAGAAGCGAAAGAAATCAAAAAAATGAAAATCCGCGCGGAAGAACTTCGAAAAATGGCTAATCAATACAAGCGGAATTTTGGTCGGGAAGAAAGTATGCAACGTAATTTATTACTAAAAGAAGTTAAGAATTTGCGTTCAGAAATTCGAAAAATGCGTGCTTATTTTAATGAAATTCAGTTAGAAAAAGCAGATGTTGTGCTCGGAACGCCTATTGGTTTAAATGATAATTTACCCGAAAAATTACATTTTGATACCTTAGTAATTGACGAAGCAGGACAAACCTTGGAACCTTTAGCCTGGCTGATTTTCCCCAAGGCCGATAAATGGGTGTTGGCGGGAGATCCATTTCAATTGCCCCCAACTGTTTTATCCAAAGAAGCCGAAAAATTAGGGCTGAATAGTTCGATTTTGGAGCAAGTTATTCATAATTACGAAGAAGTTTATTTTTTGAATACGCAATACCGCATGCGGAAATCGATTGCTGATTTTTCAAGTTCCTATTTTTACGAAAATAATTTGCAAAGTCCTGAAGGCCGCTTAGATGTTGGCGAACACATTGTGTTTTATGATACCGCTGGAACAGGATTTGAGGAAGAAACCGGGAAAGATGGATACAGTTTGATGAATTCGGGAGAATTGAAAGTAATTGCAAGTATTCTCGAAACCCAAAATTTGGATATTTCCAAAACAAGTTTTATTTCGCCTTATTCTGCACAGGTGGAAGAAGCAAAAAGTTATTTTGATAAAGGCTTGAAAATTAAAACAATAGATAGTTTTCAAGGACAAGAAAATGAAAATGTAATTATTTCACTTGTTCGATCTAACAATGAGTCAAATATTGGTTTCTTGAGTGATTATCGAAGAATGAATGTGGCATTAACACGCGCCAAAGAGAAATTAATTATCATTGGTGATAGTTCTACCTTGGCACAAGACCCCTTTTATGAGAAGTTATTCAACTACATTGAAAAGTTGGATGGCTACCGCAGTGCTTGGGAGTTTTTGGGGTGAGGGGGAATAATTTCTGTGTAAAATTGAAAAAGTACTAATTTTTTTGAAGTAAAATTTTTATGAAATAACAGACTCCAAAGGAGTCAAACATTTGTAATGGAAGACGTAAGTGCTCCATTACGAATGAATTGAACGTGTTCTTTTGGCGTGCGTTTTTGGTTCAAAAACCATAACAAAATAACATTATCGATATTTTTTGCCTGTAAACTAACTAATAGTTTGAATTATTTTCTTATTTTCACCAACATAAACACGTACAACTATGAAGTTAATTCAAATTTTAGAACAAACAAATTCACTTGAAAAAAACCAATTTTATAAGATATTAAACACTTTAATTGAAAAAAGTGGATCAGAAGAGGTTGAAGAAATTTTAAATAATAATTCACGCCAGGTTAAAGACTTTGACAATGAAATTATTGTAAAGATTTTTACTTTACTTACTTCAAACTATCAAACTTTTTTAAAAAATGAATTAGGAAATAATGTTTCACAAATTGAAATCCTACTCGATATATTGATTCGCGATGGAAATTCAATATTGAAAGTTAGATGGTTTGATGAATTATATAGAAAAGAGGTTAGCAAATTAAGTGAAAAAAGTATTGAATTTTTGAATTTAATCAATAGCGAAACGAAAGACATCGATGAAAATCGAAAGAGAGATTATTTAATATATAGAAACTGTTTACAGACAGCTTATCTAAACGAC
>CAZHLZ010000032.1:10899-17657 GCA_964532475.1 uncultured Chitinophaga sp. | reverse complement strand
ATGCCAAAATTTTTTCTTCTCTTATTGTTTATGTTTTCAAACACTATTTTTATGTTGGATAAGATCTATTCAATTGAAAGTAATGTATTTAAAACAAATAGCCTAAAGAGCTTCAAGCAATTGAAAGATGATTTAATTTTCGCTGATTTTTTCAGCCCTAATGGTGATGGTCACAATGATACTTTTGTAATCAAAAATATTGATGAATACCCAATAAACAAATTACATGTTTTTAATCGTTGGGGAGAAATAGTTTATCAATCCGAACCATATAGAAATGATTGGGATGGCAAAATGAATATTGAAAATCAATGGTTTGGGAATGAATTGCCTGAAGGAATGTATTTTTATCGTTTTGAATACATAATAGGAGATTTCATTACGCAAAGAAATGGTAAAATTATTTTGAAAAGATGAAGATAGTTTTCCTTTGTCTATTAAGTCTATTTTCTTTTGTACTAAGCGCACAGCAGAAGTTCAAATTTAAACAATACATGATTCATCAGACCTTGTATAATCCAGGTTTTGTTGATATTGATTCAAAATATTCATTTAATTCTCTTTACAGAAGGCAATGGTTGAGACAAGAAAATTATCCTGAGGCTTTTTTTGTTTACGGGCATTATAATTTTGATCCTACTCACAGTGTAAGTGGTATGATTTCCAATGATTTGGTTAACAAATTTAATCAATTCGAAATTTCGGGTTCTTATGTCTACAATATTAGATTGGCAAATGATATGAATATTGGTTTGGGTGTAAAGGCTGGATTCAATGAGCAAAATCTAATTGTTCACGACTTGACTTATTTTGATCCCGTTGAGCCAACTTTGTCGGGTAATTTTACTAATAGATTTATTAATTTTGGAACCGGAGTTTCACTTACGTCAAATACAATTAATGCACACATTGCTTTGCCATATTTGATGGGAAACAATTTTATTAGTCCAGAGAAAAATTTAAGTTTTAAAAGTAACCACCTTTACGCAAGTGTTGGTTATAAATTTAGAAATACTGACTGGTTTGTTTTTTATCCAAGTGCCATGTTTTATGCTGTGCGAGGTAGTAAATTTCATGGTTCCTTAAATTTTAACTTCTTATCAGACCAATTGTTTTGGTATGGATTTGGTGTCGATACAGATTTAACGGTTAATATGACACTAGGTTTATTCACTTTCAGTGGTTTTAGAGTTATTTATGTTATTGATAATAAATTTTTCCCATCCAATCAAACAACAGGATTTTCTCATGAATTATCTGTAAGTTATGCTAAGTCATTGAAGTACAATCCTTTTTCAAAAAGAAAATCAAAAAGAACGCGTCGATAAATAATCTTTTTGTAACTTTTCACAATTTATTATCAAAAATTTCATAAATTTGCAACGGTTTTTAGTAATCCTATGTCATGATAGGATAGTTAAAAGGGAATCCTGTGAAATTCAGGAACTGTATCTGCAGCTGTAAGTTCTGTTAAATTAGTTTTATTTCGTCACTGTAAGCCTCGGCGAATGGGAAGACAAAACTAAGTTGGAACGAGTCAGAATACCTGCTAAAAACGTGCTATTTTAAAGATGACTTCAGATTAAAGTCGGATTTAGTTCAAATACTCGTTCTAGACAAGGGTATTTGCCTTATTTCTTTTTTTCTGATTTCCTCAACGTTTTTAATAAAAAAAAATTAACGATGAAGAAATTATTATTTTCTTGTGTTTTTGCAAGCAGTCTTGCAACAAATTTTGCCCAGCAAACAAAAATCGATTTTGAAAGTTTAAATTTGCCTCAAGTGGATACTTTCTACAATGGTGCAGATCAAAGCGGTGGTTTTGATGTCCTTAGTATTACTGGAAATTCTATCGAGTTCAATAATTCCTATTTTACATCTAATTTTGGTGATTATTGGACAGGCTTTTCCTATTCTAATATGACGGATGTCACGACGCCAGGATACAGCAATCAATATAGTGCAATTACAGGAGGTGGGGCAGAGGCTTCAGAAATCTATGGAGTTTATACTCCCGATGGTATGATTTCATTTTCACAAAACACGTTTGTAGATTCAATGTCAATTACAAATTCTACGTATGCATATCTGTCTATGTTGAATGGTGATTTTTTTGGTAAACAATTCGGATCACCTAATAGTGCTTCTGGAGCGCCAGATGGAACAAATGGGGAAGATTTTTTTAAAGTTTGGATTGTTGGAATTAATGAAGCGATGCAACGAGTTGATTCTGTTGAGTTTTATTTGGCTGATTTTAGATTTGCAGAACAATCCCAAGATTATATTGTGAATACTTGGGAAAACGTAAATTTAACATCTCTGGGTTCAATCAGACATTTAACATTTCGTTTCGAATCTTCGGATATGTCAGGGATTTATATTAACACGCCGCTCTTTTTAGCATTGGATAATTTGCATATAACCAATACCTTGTCACTTAATTCCTTCGAATCTCAAACAATGTCTGTTTTTCCAAATCCGTGTAATTCTCAATTTAAAATTGAAAATTTTAGTGGTGAAATTTCAATCCTAAATTTTGAAGGAAAAGTTCTCAGAAAGCAAAATTATCAAGCAAACGCAAGTGTTGATATTTCTGAACTTGAAAGTGGTGTTTATTTTCTTAAAATGGAAAATGGTGCAGTCACGCAAAAAATAACAAAATTATAAATTATTAAAATCCTTGATTGTTTAATCAACGGCAATCAAGGATTTAATTTTATTTCTCTTGAAAAGTATTTCATTATCTTTATTGTTTCTTGCTTCAAATCTTGTTTTTTCGCAAGGTAAAGAATTGCAATTGCAGGAAATTGATGTTCAAGAATTATTGCTATTAAAAAAAGAAAAGCGTCAATTTTCTTACAATCGACATGAAATAATTAACCGTTCACCTGAAGATTTAGCTGATATTTTAAAAACTATTCCAGGGATTAGTTTAAAAAACTATGGTGGACTCGGAGGATTGAAAACTATTTCTTCTCGCGGAATTAGTGGTTCCCACTCTGGAATATTAATTGATGGCTTTATGCTTCAGAACGCTCAAACAGGTCAAATCGATTTGAGTACCATACAATTAGATAATATTCAAAATATTAGTTTTTCTGTTCCGAAAATTGAAGACCAAATTGATGTGGTTTCAGCTTATTTTAATGCAAATAATTTAAAATTAAATAGCTACTTAAATCAATTTTCAAGTGATACTTTTCAGCTAAGAATGAACTTAAAGCAAGGTTCTTTTGGACAGATTGATTCCTATTTAAGTGGAAAATACAATCGAAAAAAATGTTATTTTTCCTTTTTTACAAAATACAGAGTAGCGAAAGGGAATTATCCTTTTACTGTTTTAAATCAAGATGAAATTATCCGTTTAAAACGTATAAATAATCAGTTTTCGGAATTTTATGCGGGAATAAATGTGGGAATTAATGTAGGTCAGAATGCAAAGTTAAATCTACAATTGAAATCTAATTTCAGCGATAAATCGCTTCCTGGTGCAATAATTTTATACAATCAAGATGCCAATCAGTTTTTGATGAATAAAAATTCAGGACTTAATCTTGATTTTATCAAGCATTTTTCAAACAAGAATAATTCGAAATTAAGAGTTTATTTATCAGCTAATTATGATGAATTAATTTATTTGGATTCAAGTTACTTAAACAGTGTAGGTTTCTTGAAATCCAATTATTGGAACACCAACTTGATATTTGGCTCAACATTTAAATTTAATCTTTCCAAAAAATTCGAATTGGTTTCTGGTATTGAAGAAAATTACTCATTTTTGCGAGCAAACTCTAATTTTAATTCTGAAATTCAACGTTTTCACCTTAAATATTTGAACGAATTGAAATTGAACTCCAAAATCTTTTCCTACAGATTAAATTTCGGATTACAACAACTCGATAATCAGGAAGTTAAATTGAATAATTCTGAGTCGAAATTCTATTTCACACCTTCTTTTACTGCTTTTTCAAATAAAAATGTCCTTTTTTTGGGTGAGTTGTTTTACGGAATAAAGAGAAATTTACGCGTTCCAACGTTTAATGAATTGTATTACAATCAAATAGGGAATACAAATCTTAAACCAGAAATTGCGAACCAAATTTTTCTTGGAACGTACTATGATTTTAGATTGAAAAATAATGAGTTTTCCACAAATATCAGTACTTTTTACAACCTTGTTGAAAATAAAATTGTCGCAGTGCCAACAAAAAATCTATTTATTTGGTCCATTCAAAATGTGGGAATTGCACGAATTATTGGTGCTGAAATTCAAATAAAGCACAAAATTAAATTGACTGAAAATTTGTGTTTAACAACGGATTTTAATTACAGTTTTCAAAAAGTACAAGATTTTTCAAGTAGAAATTCAGCCACGTTTAAACACCAATTAGCCTATTCTCCTTTACATATTTTAAACCTAAATTTCTTGGCTAAATATAAGCGTTCTGGTTTAAATTTAAGTGCTTATTACAATTCAAAACGATATGCATTGAATCAAAATATAAAAAGCAATGAGGTTCCATCTTTCTATACAATTGATTTTTCATTATTTTATGACCACAAAATTAAAAAATCAGAATTTAGGTATTCAATTTCAATTAAAAATTGTTTGAATAACTCTTATTCTTTCATTCAAAATTACATAATGCCAGGTAGAAATTATTTATTATCAATAAGTTATGCGTTTAATTAAAATTCTATTTATTTTTTCTGTTTTTTTTGGCATTATTTCTTGCGAAAAGGAAAAACCTGTTGTAGAACCTGAGGTAGAATCTTTGAAAAACGGTATTTTAGTGCTTAATGAAGGTCTTTTTCAGTTGAATAATGCGAGTTTATCATGGGTGAATTTAAATGATTTAACCGTTAACTCATCCTTTTTTCAACAAAAAACAGGCAGAAATTTAGGTGATACTGGTAACGATATGCAACGATATGGAGGTAAGATTTATGTTATTGTCAATGTTTCAAGTACCTTAGAAGTCTTAGATGCTTTAACAGGAAAAAGTATCAAACAAATTGATTTTAAGCAAGGGAATCAAGGGAAACAACCAAGATTTATTAGTTTTTTTGGTTCAAAAGCCTTTGTGACTTGCTTTGATGGCTACGTAGACGTTTTAGATACAGCTAGTTTATTAATTGAGAGCAGAATTCCAGTAGGACTTAATCCAGACCAAATTATTAGTTCAAATCAAGATATTATTGTATCAAATTCTGGTGGATTAAATGCTCCAAGCATGGACTCTACTTTGTCATTTATCAATCCATCAACTTTGTTTGAGCAAAAAATTACTGTTGGAAAAAATCCTGGTCAGTTAGAGATAATAAATAATTTACTTTTTGTGATCGTTCGCGGAAATTATTCGACTATTTTACCATCTTTAAAGAAAATTGACCTTACAAGTAAACAAATTGTCGAAACATACCCAATTCAAGTTCAGTTAATTGAAAAGTTACAAGACCAATTACTCATAGTTTATTTAGAAAATCAAGTTCAAAAACTTGGGATTTTCGATCCTGAAACTGGAAATTGGATAAATTCGAATTTTATTGATCTTTCTCAAATTGAAACTTTATATCAAATTCATTTTGATGAAGGTTCTGAAAAAATCTACTTGATGGATGCACAAGGATATACCAATACAGGAAAGCTATTAGAATTTAGTAAAACCGGAAATAAAATTAGAGAATATGCTGTTGGTTTAAATCCTAAAGCAATTCTAGTTTTTTAGGATGAATCTTATTTTTTCAATTCCTTCCTGTTTTTCAGGTAAATTCTTTTGAATTTGCATGATTCCCAAGTCAATATTCACGATTTTTTTCTTTTATCAATTGAATTCGTAAGTTTTGCTTTAATGATCCTCTTTACAATTGCCTTAACTCTAAAAAGTTGAATTGAAAATTTAGTCTTAATGTCTTTAAACTGAATTTGATAGATTTGTTAATTTTCCAAATTTTTGTTTCTGATTAGCATTTTTTTGCTTAAATTCGTACAAAATTAGGAGTTATTGCCCCTAAATCGATTTTCACTTTTTATTTTTATTCGATGAAAAAATATTACGTTTTACTTATCTTAAGTTTAATATTTGTTAAGTACAGTTTTTCTCAATCTGTAACAATTTCACAACCAAATGGAGGCGAAATCTTGTATGCTTGTCAACAATATCCTGTGACTTGGTCACAAACTGGAAGTCCATCAAATTATTGGAATATCGATTATTCCTTAGATGGTGGAATTATTTGGGCGAGTGTTACCAGTAATTATTTGTCTAGTAATGGACAGTTTATGTGGACGGTGCCAAATGTTCAATCAAATACCGTATTAATGCGTATTTCTGACGCTAATAATCCATCAATAAATGACCAAAGTAATGCCGTCTTTACGATTAATATTCCTGTCAAATTAACCTCACCAAATGGGGGAGAAGTGTGGCAAGGAAATACAGTTCAAAATATTACTTGGAACGGATTAGGTACATCCAATTCATATACCATCCAATATTCGATAAATAACGGTTCAACCTGGACTAACATTGTAACAAATTATTTTACAACCATTGGTTCCTATGCTTGGACAGTTCCTACCATGGCAACGTCAACCAATTGTCTTGTTCGCGTAATGGATTATGTTCAAAATTGTATGCAAGATGTATCCGATGCAGTTTTTACAATTACACCAGCACAACCAATCTTACTATTACCAAACGGAGGAAATCAATTACAACCAAATTGTAGTTATGAAATAACTTGGAATGCAGCAA
>CAZHLZ010000032.1:0-10799 GCA_964532475.1 uncultured Chitinophaga sp. | reverse complement strand
GGACTGTACCAAATAATCCAGGAACAACTTACAAAATCAAAGTATTGGATTACATCAACACCTGTAAATTTGATGTTTCAGATGCAAATTTTACGGTAACACCAGCACAACCAATCTTACTTTTACCAAATGGAGGAAATCAATTACAACCAAATTGTAGTTATGAAATAACTTGGAATGCAGCAACTTTTTATTCCAATGTACGTTTGGATTATTCCACCGATAATGGGGCAACATGGACTTTAATCACAAGTAATACAAGTAATTACGGATATTATTATTGGACAGTTCCAAATATTCCTTCAACGCAATGTTTGGTAAGAGCAAGTAACACAGCAGATTTATCCGTAAACGATGTGAGTAATGCTGTATTTACAATTTTACCTCCAGTTACAGTGAATAGTGCAAATGGCGGTGAAACTTTAATTGGTTGTTCAAATCACGTGATTCAATGGACAAAATCAGACAATTGTTTAGGCAATTACAACTTGAAATATTCTACCAATAATGGTCTTACCTATACAACAATTGTAAGTTCACTGACAACCAATTACAGTGCCGTTCAAACCTACAACTGGACAGTTCCAAATGGAATAACAAGTTCAGAATGTTTGATTTTAGTAGAATCAAGTTCCTATCCATCAACGATGTACGATGTGAGTGACGCTGTTTTTAGCATCATTCCAAGTAATGATATCACAGTTACAAGTGCCAATGGTGGAGAAAGCTGGCAAGGATTATCCACACAAGCAATTACATGGACAAATTTACCAAGTGCATCGGGACAATATACCATTCAATATTCAACCAATGGTGGATCTTCTTGGTCAACTATCGCCACAAACATTACAGGAAACAGTTACAATTGGACTGTACCAAATAATCCAGGAACAACTTACAAAATCAAAGTATTGGATTACATAAACACCTGTAAATTTGATGTTTCAGATGCTAATTTCACAGTAACACCAGCACAACCAATCTTATTAAATCCTAATGGAGGTGAAATTTGGTATTCTGGTACAAGTCAAGAAATTCAATGGAATGCAGCAACTTTTTATTCCAATGTACGATTGGATTATTCTACTGATAATGGTGTAACTTGGACTTTAATCACAAGTAATGCAAATAATTACGGTTATTATTATTGGACAGTTCCAAATTTAAGTTCAGAAAATTGTTTGATTAAAGCTAGTAATACTTCAAACATTGGTGTAAACGATGTAAGTAATTCTGTTTTTACAATAAAACCGGCAGTAACAATTCTTACGCCAAACGGAGACAATGGAAATACAATTTGGGGAGGTTGCACAGTAACCTCGATTACAGTTGATCGATCACCTGCATGGAATACTTATAAAGTTGAATATTCTACGAATAATGGCGTAACTTGGAATACCATAACTACTAATTGGAACACTTCTGCAAATCCAGCAACTTATAATTGGAATATGCCAAATGCAAGTACTGGTTTAGCTTTAGTGAGAGTTACTCCAACAAGTGCAACAAGTTATTTTGATGTGAGTGATTCTGTTTTCAGTATCAAAAAACCTGTAACAATTATTCAACCAAATTTTGGTGGAATTATGGAAGTAGGAACTTCTTATGATATCATGTGGGAGTCGGATGGAATCTCAAATATTTATGATATTTTCTATTCTGCAAATGGGGGAAGTACTTGGTCAACTATTGTGATGGGATACAATACTTCTACAAATACTTATCCATGGACAATTCCAAATACTCCATCCGCAAACAGCTTAATTCGAGTTAGAGATAATATCAATAATTGTAAAGAAGATACAAGTGATATGTTTTTTACAATCAGCACCTTACCTCCATCTATTACCTTGTTAACTCCAAACGGAAATGATACCATTTCAGGTTGTGAAGATTATTTAATTACTTGGTCTGAAATTTCGCCAATTGGAACTTATGACCTAGATTATTCATTAGATAATGGAACAAGCTGGACTAATATTACTTCAAATTATACTACGACAACTTTATCTTACAATTGGGTAGTTCCTAATATAAAGACCGAAAATTTACTTGTGAGAGTGAAATCTTCCGCAAATTCTTCTATTTATGATTGGAGCGATGCACTTGTGAGTATTGGTCAAAAAAGATTAGAAATCACTCAAGCTGATACAACACTTTGTTCAAATATTCCATTACAACTTAATGTAACTGGTGGAAATGTTTACACTTGGAGTCCTGCGACCGATTTAACATGCACAGATTGTGCTAATCCAATTGTAAGTGCAGGTGAAACTAGAGAATATGTTGTGTCATCTGATAATGGAATTTGTACTTTGTACGATACAATTCATATTGTGGTGGCAGGAAATAGTGCAATTGTTGCAAGCGTGGCAATAAACTCATCTGTTTCTGGAGATAGTATTTGTGCTGGAGAAGCAGTTACATTTACAGCAACGCCAATCAATGAAGGTACTAGTCCAATTTATCAATGGAAAGTTAATGGAAACAATGTTGGATCAAATAGTAATACTTATACAAGTTTTAATCTTACTGATTTAGATTTAGTTAGTGTGCAAATGATTTCAAACTTACCTTGCGTTACTGGAAGTCCAGCGACTTCAAATGTAATAACGATGCATGTTTCAAGCCCAATTACACCTTTGGTAAGTTTTAATAGTGTTCCTGGAAATACAGTTTGTGAAGGAACAGCGATTGATTTCAATGCTAATCCAATAAATGGTGGTTCTAGTCCAATTTATCAATGGAAAGTGAATGGAATTAATGTTGGAACAAATAGCCCAACTTTTAATCTCACTAATCCGATCCATGGTGATCAAGTGCAAGTTGTAATGACATCAAATGCTTCTTGTTTAGCGACATCAATTGCAAATTCAATTAGTCAAACATTAACGGTTAATTCAATTCCTGCGCAAGCAACTTTAATTAGTGGTGAAACCTTGATTTGTCCTTCTACTATTAAAACTTATTCAATTGCGACAGTTTCAGGTGCAACTTCATACACTTGGAACTTACCTCTTGGCTGGAGTGGAATCAGCACTACAAATAGTATTTTGGTAACTGGTGGACTTTCAGATGGAGAAATTAGTGTTGTTGCAAATAATGTCTGCGGAAGTTCACCTGCTCAAACATTGAATGTAACCATAAATAGTATTCCAAGTCAACCTTCATTAATTTCGGGAATGGATTCTGTTTGCTATGGTTCAAGTCAAACTTACAATATTGCAGCAGTTCCAGGTGCAACATCCTACTCATGGACCTTACCATCAGGCTGGATTGGAACAAGTAGTACAAACTCTATAACGGTCGTTGCTGGATTGTCGGGAACAATTAGCGTTAGAGCAAACAATGATTGTGGTTCATCACTTGATCAAAGTTTTGATGTATTCGTTAAACCTCTTCCTTCTCAAGCAGTTGAAATAATTGGATCTAATGAAGTTTGTTTCGGTTCAAATCAAACTTATTCCATTGATGCAATTGTTGGTGCAAGTTCCTATACTTGGACTTTACCTTCTGGTTGGAGTGGGACTAGCACATCTAATTCAATAAATACAACAATTGGACAAACTGGTGGAATAATTTCTGTTGTTGCCACCAATGCGTGTGGAAATTCAAATGCACAAACTTTAACAGTTGTTGTAAATACGATACCATCTCAAATTGTTTCAATTACTGGATCAAATTCAGTATGTGAAGGTACAGAAGAAATTTATAGTGTTGAAAATGTATCTGGAGTGACATCCTACACTTGGACTTTCCCATCAACGTGGAGTGGAACGAGTACAACAAATACTATTGCATTGACTACAGGGAATTTAGCTGGTGATATTTCAGTTATTGCAAACAATTCTTGTGGAAGCTCAATCGCTCAAAATTTAAGTGTTGCAACTAATTCAATTCCTGAACAACCAACATCTATTACCGGTTTAGTTGAAATTTGTGAAGGATCAAGCCAAAACTACAGTGTTGATGTCGTTTCTAATGCCGATTCATATGCATGGATATTACCAAATGGTTGGACAGGAAATAGTGCTACTAATACTTTAAATGCAATTGCTGGTTTATCTGGTGAAATGCAAGTTTTTGCAACGAATAGTTGTGGAAGTTCTGCGGCGCAAATTCTTGATATTAACGTAAGTTCTGTCCCAAGTCAAGCTAGTATTATTTCAGGGTCTACCAATTCTTGTGCTGGCGGCGTAAATACATATTCAGTAATTAATGATTTATCTGCAAGTTCTTATACGTGGATTTTACCTTCAGGATGGATTGGAACAAGCGCAACTAATATCCTTACAACAACAGTGATGAATTCAGGAACCATTTCTGTTTTTGCATCTAATTCTTGTGGTAATTCACCAATTCAAACTTTAGATGTGACAGTGAATGAAACTCCAATACTTGCAGGTGTAATTTCTGGACTAACGACTGCTTGTTCAGCTTCTAGTCAAGTTTATTCTGTGACAAGTGTTCCTGCAGCAAGTTCTTACACATGGATTTTACCTTCAGGATGGATTGGAACAAGCGCAACTAATATCCTTACAACAACAGTGATGAATTCAGGAACCATTTCTGTTTTTGCATCTAATTCTTGTGGTAATTCACCAATTCAAACTTTAGATGTGACAGTGAATGAAACTCCAATACTTGCTGGCGTAATTTCTGGACTAACAACTGCTTGTTCAGCTTCTAGTCAAGTTTATTCTGTGACAAGTGTTCCAGGAGCAAGTGCTTACACATGGACATTGCCTTCAGGATGGAGTGGAACAAGTTCAACAAATAGTATCACTGCAACGGTAGGAAATGCTGGTACAATATCTGTATTTGCAAGTAATGCCTGCGGAAGTTCATCAACAATCACTTTAGATGTTACAGTAAATTCTGCACCAACACAACCAGCAGCGATTTCAGGAGCAACTCCAGTTTGTTCGGGTTCTTCGCAAGTATATTCTATTCCAATTGTTTCTGGAGCAATGTCTTACACGTGGACATTACCTTCTGGATGGAGTGGAAATAGTACCATAAATTCAATCAATACAACGGTTGGAAGTTCAGGAAACATTACAGTTAGAGCAAATAATTCTTGTGGAAGTTCAGCAGTAAGAACATTGTCTGTGAGCGTGAATTCTGTTCCAGCACAACCATCTGCAATTTCAGGTTTAGCAGCTGTTTGTGAAGGATCTTCTCAAGTTTATTCTGTTTCAACTGTTGCGGGAGCAAACTCTTACACATGGACATTGCCTTCAGGATGGAGCGGAACAAGTACTTCAAATTCGATTAATACAAACGTTGGAAATTCTGGAATTGTAAGTGTTAAAGCAAATAATTTATGCGGAAGTTCAGCATTAAGGACTTTAAATGTAGTTGTAAATAGTTTACCAAATGTTACTGTGACATTGACAGAAAATACTTTGAGTGTTGTTCCAACAACAGGAGCAACTTATCAATGGCTTGATTGTGATAATTCATTTTTGCCAATAAGTGGAGCAACAACACAAACTTTTGCCCCTACATCGAATGGGAATTATGCTGTAAAAGTGAGCAAAAGTGGATGTGCTGATACAAGTATTTGTACAGTGATTTCTACCGTAAGTACGGAAACTTTGGTACAACATAAATTCAAAGTGTATCCGAATCCAACTGACGGAAATTTTGTAGTTGATTTTGGTGAATTAATTTCAAATGCAAGTATCACCGTTTTTGATGGTAAAGGGAGCATCGTTTATGAAATGAGTCAAATTAATGAAACTATTATTCCAATTCAATTGGATGTGCCTGTTGGAATGTATTTTGTTAAACTTGATTCAATGCATGAATCTAAAGTTGTTAAATTAATAGTGAAATAGTAAGTTAAATGAAGTTGAATATAGTATAAGTGTAGAAAAAAAATATTGATAAATTGGTGAAATTTTAGGATGCAAATAGTGCAAATTGTAATTTTCCATAATACATCATTTAAATGTTTAAATATTTTACTAATTTAGTAGGTTCATAAAATGAAATGGCGACAAAGCAAGATTTTTCTGTAAATTGGGAAAGTGAATTAAATAAAACTGCATTCAAATATCATGTTTTGATAGCTTGGGTAGCTGTAATTTTAAATCCAATTTGGGTGGTTGGTGATTATTTAAATATTCCAAACCATTTTTGGGACTTTTTTGCTTTCAGAATTGTTGTTTCAGCTCTAATTTTAGGAACAATTATTTTTAAAAAATACTTCCTGAAAAAACCTCAAATTATTGCCTTGGTTCCATTTATTGGTATTTCAATTCAAAATTCGTACATGTATTCGGTGATGACAATTCCCGAAATTCAACAACATACTTTCGCTTACATAGCTTTGTTTATTGGAGCAGGAATGTTTGTCTTGTGGAAAACTTATTACACTATTGCAGTCGTTATAATTTCATTTGTTTCAAACATCATCTTTTTTTCCATTTTCGGTAAATTAAAATTGGCTGACGTGATGATAAATGGTGGATTATTAACACTTTCTGTGGCAGTTTTTACGATTCTTCTAATAAAAACAAGAACTAATTTAGTGAAAAAAGAAATAATTTCTCGTTTAGCTCTACTAAATTCCAATATTCAACTGGAGAATAAAAATGTGATTATTGAAGCTCAAAATAAAGATATAAAAGATAGCTTAAATTACGCAAAACGCATTCAGCACGCCATTTTACCGCCAATTGATCAATTGGAAGACGATTTTAAAGAGTATTTCATTTTATACAAACCAAAAGATATTGTAAGTGGTGATTTCTATTGGTATTCACACACCACAACAACACCGAACGATGAAAAAGAGGCTGAAAAGGTAATCGTAATTAGTGCGGTAGATTGCACCGGTCATGGAGTACCAGGAGCTTTAATGAGTATTATTGGAAACGCAATTTTAAATCAAAGTTTAAAGGATAAAGCTGTAAATTCTCCTGCCGATGCCTTGAGTTTTCTGAATTCCCAATTGGCAAAAAATTTAACGTCAATCAACGATGGAATGGACATTGCACTTTGTGCGATCAATAAATCGACCATGAAATTGTATTATGCAGGGGCAAATAATCCAATTTATATCATTAGAAATAAAGAATTGATTGAAATTAAAGCGGATAAACAAGCAATTGGTGCTGGAGTTGATAATTACGAAAATAAATCATTTACTAACCATGTGTTTGATTTGCAAAAAGATGATTCAATTTATTTGTTTACAGATGGATATGCAGATCAGTTTGGTGGTTCGGAAAGTTATCGAGGAGGAAAAAAATTCAAATACAGACAATTTAAAGAATTGCTTGTTCAAGTCAGTGATAAACCTATGAAAGAACAAGAACAAATAATTTTCCAAAAACATTTAGAGTGGAAAGGAAATTTGGAACAAGTAGATGATATTTTAATAATCGGTTTTAAAATTTAAACATGTTTTTACAACATAAAATTGTGATCATCACAGGTGCTTCCAGAGGAATTGGACACAATTTAGCCTTAGAACTTGCCAAACATCATTGTAAACTAATTCTTTTTGCTAGAAGTAAAGATGAATTGGAGAATTTGCAAGAAACTTGCGAAAAATTTGGGTCAAGTTGCGATATTTTTGTGGGTGACATTTCTCATGCTGATTTCATTGAATCTTCCATTGCGCAAACAATCGAGAAATACGGAAAAATTGATTTTCTGGTTAATAATGCAGGTTTGGGTTCTTTTGGACCAGTTGAAAATTATTCCGAATCTGATTTCGATTTAATGTTTAACACCAATGTTAAAGGAACATTTTTGCTTACAAAACAAGTGGTTCCAAGTATGAAAAAAGAGAAATCTGGTCACATTATTACCTTGATTTCTGATGTTGGAAAACGTGTATTTGCGAATGGAGCTATTTATTGTGCCACAAAATATGCTCAAGAAGCATTCACTTCGACTTTGAGAAAGGAAATTCGTCCCTTTGGCATTAAAGTTTCAAATATTTACTCTGGACTAGTTGATTCAGATTTTCACGAAAGCGAAAAAGGTTCGAAAGAACAAGAAGATTGGTTGAAAACACAAGACATGGTGCGAAGTATATTATTTATTATGAATCAAGATAAACATGTCGTGATTGATGAATTAATGATTCACCCAATTTCTCAAGATTATTAAGTATGGATTTCGAATTAGTTTCAGAATTTTCGCCCACGGGAGACCAACCAGAGGCAATCAAACAATTGGTTCAAGGTCTAAATTCCAATGTGCAACACCAAACTTTATTGGGAGTTACCGGAAGTGGAAAAACTTTTACGGTGGCAAATGTCATTAAAGAAATTAATCGACCAACCTTAATTTTATCACACAATAAAACCTTGGCAGCTCAATTATATGGGGAATTCAAACAATTTTTCCCAAATAATGCAGTTGAATATTTCGTTTCTTATTACGATTATTACCAACCAGAAGCCTATCTTCCTGTAACAGATACCTTTATTGAAAAAGATTTACAAATCAATGATGAGCTCGAAAAGTTAAGACTTTCTGCTACTTCTGCCTTGCTTTCTGGTCGAAAAGATGTGATTGTTGTTTCTTCCGTTTCATGTATTTACGGGATTGGAAATCCAAATGAGTTTGCAAATTCGATTATTGCGATTCACAAAGGAATGACAATTTCTCGCAATAAATTCCTGCATCGTTTGGTTGAAAACTTGTATTCTCGTGCCGTGGAAGACTTTAAAAGAGGGACTTTTCGTGTCAAAGGTGATACAATTGATATCTTTTTGGCTTATGCAGATTATGCGCTTCGAGTGGAATTTTGGGGCGATGATATTGAGGATATTTACACGATCGATCCCATCAATAATTCAAAAATTGAGAAGTTAGAAGAAATTAATATTTATCCCGCCAACATTTTCGTTTCAAGTCCCGAAACACAATTACAAGCCTTAAATCAAATAGGGGAGGACATGGTTTTACAAGTTGAAGCTTTCAAACGAGAAGGAAAAATCATGGAAGCGAAAAGGTTGGAAGAACGTGTTTCTTATGACATGGAAATGATTCGAGAATTGGGTTATTGCTCTGGAATTGAGAATTATTCGCGTTATTTTGATCAACGACCAATTGGTTCTCGACCTTTCTGCTTAATCGATTATTTCCCTAATGATTTTTTATTTGTGATTGATGAAAGTCACGTTACCATGCCGCAAATTCGTGCCATGTATGGAGGTGATCGAGCTCGAAAAATAAATTTGGTGGATTATGGATTTCGTTTGCAAGCAGCGATGGATAATCGACCTTTGAAGTTTGAGGAATTCGAAACCCTTATAAATCAAGCAATTTATGTTTCTGCCACACCTGCTGTTTACGAATTAGAAAAATCGGAAGGAGTAGTGGTAGAGCAATTAATTCGACCAACTGGTTTATTGGATCCAATTATTGAAGTGCGACCAAGTTTGAATCAAATTGATGATTTAATTGAAGAAATTCAAAAACGTCGTGAATTGGATGAACGTACTTTGGTTACGACTTTGACAAAAAGAATGGCAGAAGAATTACAAAAGTATTTAGATAAATTAGGAATTCCTTGTCGATACATACATTCTGGAGTAGATACAATTGAGCGTGTTGAAATTTTACGTCAATTGCGATTAGGAGAATTTGATGTGTTGATTGGTGTAAATTTACTTCGTGAAGGTTTGGATTTGCCTGAAGTATCTCTTGTTGCTATTTTAGACGCGGATAAGGAAGGTTTTTTACGTGACGAACGTTCTTTAGTACAAACAACAGGAAGAGCAGCAAGAAACGTGAATGGGATGGTTTTAATGTATGCCGACAAAATAACAAAATCGATGGAAAAAACCATTGATGAGACAAGTCGCCGAAGAAGTTTACAAATTGCTTACAATGAGGCAAATGGCTTGGTTCCAACTGCTTTAAATAAATCACGCGAAAAAATAATGGAATCAACCAAGGTGGCAGATGGTGACCCAAAAAGTTTTGATTTAAAATCTCAAAATTACAAAGAGCGATTTGACGATAAATCAACGATTGCTGCTGATCCAGTAATTCAATACATGAAGCAAGATGATTTGAAAAAATTGCTTGACCGAACGAAAAAACAGATGGAAAAAGCCGCCAAAGAACTTGATTTTATTGAAGCTGCACGTTTGCGCGACGAAATGAAAGAATTGGAAAAAATGTTGGTGAAGTGAGAGGAAGGTCTTTTAGTAGAAAAGGATTATAGGAAAAATGATGAATAAAATTTTGTACATCCTCAGCGTAGTTTTCTTAGTTTGATCTTGTAAGCAAGATAAGCTTAAGAATTTGACGAATAATTCGTGCAAGTTTTGGGACTTATACGAGATAATACCAAAAGGTCAAATATCTGAAAATAGAAGTACAGTTTCTAATTTAAGATTTGGGCGCCTTCCCGATAAAAATCGGTATCCGCCTGCGCCTGCAAGTCCTCTTCGCTGCACTCATGCGGGCTTTCCGGACTCCGTCGGGGCGTGGGGATTTATGCGAAATTCAAAATTTATCGTGGAAGATGAAAAATTATGGATAAAATGGTTTGATTTTAAAGAATGTTTGTATTTTTGGAGAAAGTAAATGTTTTGGGGAGTGAGTGTGGATTGAGATTTATGTGCAGCAGGATTGCAAATCCAGCTGAGCGGCGGTATGAGGTTGAATTTAATCTAAAGGAATTAGTAAAAAATCTTATGAAATTAATTTTATTTGTTTTATTGTTTTTTTGTGAAAATTCTTATTCTCAAAAATATGTTGGTACTTTAAAATATTCATCTTGCTATGCCACTTATGAAGTGCTTATTGGTGATAGTAAT
>CAZHLZ010000031.1:0-17789 GCA_964532475.1 uncultured Chitinophaga sp. | reverse complement strand
ACAGTTTTTTATGTCAATCTGAATTTCAATTTTACAATCGAACTGAGGTTACTAACTAAACTAAAAACCCGAACTAGTTAATTCTATTTCGGGTTTTTTATTTTTAACTTTCATTTTAAATAAAATATGTCGGGGGTTTTTACTCCAAAAATCAAATTTGGTGCGATTTTTAATTTTGCCATTCTATTTCCTTCCCTCAAAATTAGTAATTCAATTCCTTCATTATTGACAAATTTAAAAGCGGGATACTTTTTCTTTAAATGTCTAATTTTATTTTTATTCGAATCTTTATCAATTAAACGCAACAAAAAAACCTTTTCCCCAAGTGTTTGCCAATTTTTTGCTACTTGAATTTTTAGTATAAAAAAATTATTTTCTTTACCTGTAATGTTAAGTCCCATTTGAATTGATGAATCTTTTAAACCGTATGATCCAAGAAAATATAAATAGTCATTTTCTTTTAAACTTTGAGAAAACGCTAAATTAAAAACAGCTAAAAAAAACAAACTGTAAAACCACTTCATGTATCAAAGATACATATTAAATTAAATTTCGATTTAAAATAAACAAAATGAAGCACTTTTTTTCAAAGTGTCTTTTGTCTTACATCTTTCAACCAAATAGTCTAAAAAATGTTTAACTTTGTAACTCAATTTTTACAATGACAAAACAACGCTATACAGTTACAGCAGCTTTGCCTTACGCAAACGGTCCATTACATTTAGGTCATGTGGCAGGAGTTTATTTACCTGCTGATATTTTTGTTCGCTTTTTACGCATGAATGGTCACGATGTGGCTTTTATTTGTGGAAGTGATGAACACGGTGCGGCAATAACTTTACGTGCCAAAAAAGAAGGAATTACTCCTCAGGAAATCGTTGATAAATACAATAAAATTATTGGAGATTCATTCAAGGACTTTGGAATTTCTTTTGATATTTTTCATAGAACTTCAAGCGAAATTCACCACAAAACAGCTCAAGATTTTTTCTTAAAACTACATTCAAACGGAAAATTTACGGAAGATACTTCTGAACAATATTACGACGAAGAATACAATCAATTTTTGGCAGATAGATACATTACAGGTGAATGTCCAAAGTGCCAGAATCCAAATGCTTACGGAGATCAGTGTGAAAAATGTGGTTCAGATTTGAGTCCTACTGAATTGATTAATCCAAAATCGACTTTGAGTGGAAAAACTCCCGTTTTAAGAACAACTTCTCACTGGTATTTACCAATGGACAAACATGAAACCTGGTTGCGTGAATGGATTCAACATGGAGTTTTAGATGGCAAACAACAACATGATCCAAAATCGTGGAGAAATCAGGTTAACGGACAATGCATGTCTTGGATTGATGGCGGCTTGCATCCTCGCGCTATGACACGTGATTTGGATTGGGGAGTAAAAGTTCCACTTCCAGATTCTGATGGAAAAGTGTTGTATGTATGGCTTGATGCACCGATTGGTTACATTTCAGCGACCAAACAATGGGCACTAGACAACAACAAAAACTGGGAAGATTATTGGTTGAAAAAGCCTAAAGGGGAAGAATCAAAATTGGTTCACTTCATTGGAAAAGACAATATCGTTTTTCATGCGATTATTTTTCCAATTATTTTGAAAGATCATGGAGATTTTTTACTTCCAGACAATGTTCCAGCTTACGAATTTTTAAATTTAGAAGGGGATAAATTCTCCACTTCCCGCAATTGGGCGGTTTGGTTACACGAATTTATTGCCCGTTATCCAGATAAAATTGATGAATTAAAATACACGCTAACAGCTATTGCTCCTGAAAGTAAGGATAGTGAATTTACTTGGAAGGAATTTCAAGCACGTGTAAATAATGAATTGGCTGACGTTCTCGGAAATTTTGTGAATAGAGCTTTAGTGTTGACGCAAAAATATTACGAAGGAAAAGTGCCATCTTGTGGAGATTTAACTGAAACCGACCAACAAGTTTTAGCGGATTTAGCAACTTATCCAGCAAAAATTTCAAAATTGGTCTACGCTTACAAATTACGTGATGCGCAAACGGAAGTGATGAACGTTGCTCGTTTAGGGAACAAGTATTTAGCAGAAATGGAACCATGGAAGTTGGTGAAAACAGATCCAAAACGTGTAGAAACAATTATGCACATTGCCCTACAAATCACTGCGCAAATGAGTCAATTGTTGGAAGCATTTTTACCAAAATCAGCAGCTAAAATTCGTCAATTCTTGAACATTGAATTAAAAAATTGGGATGAAATTGGTAAAACAGAATTATTGCCAATCGGTCACCAAATCAATGCACCAGAAATTTTGTTTCAAAAAATAGAAGATTCATTGGTCGAAGCAGAAGTTGAAATTTTGAATCAAAGTAAGTTGGCAAATGCAGTTCCCGAAACAAAAGAACTTGCTCCTCAAAAGGCAAATGTAAGTTTTGATGATTTCACGAAGTTGGACATTCGTTTGGGAACAATTTTGGAGGCTGTAAAAGTTCCGAAAGCAGATAAATTATTGCAATTAACAGTTGATACAGGAATCGACAAACGAACTATCGTTTCCGGAATTGCTGAACATTATTCTCCTGAAGAAGTTGTTGGTAAAACCGTTGCTGTCTTGTTAAATTTGGAACCAAGAAAAATCCGAGGAGTTGAATCTCAAGGAATGATTTTGATGGCCGAAGATGAAACTGGAAAGTTGAGTTTTATGAGTCCTGAGAAGGCTTTTGGTGCTGGTGGGGAGATAAGGTGATTAGCTGATTAGTTGATTAGCTGATTGTACGATGTGTTGATTAGCTGATGTGCCAAATTATTTTTTAATTGGTTGAAAACCTGCCACATTAAATGTGTCACTATATTCATAATTTATTCTATTTTGTTCCATCCAGGACCATTCAAAAATTGTGTTTTTGGCAACTAAAATATGTGTAAAATTTATTCCATTTTCCTTGATATATGGATTGTAATGATTTATTTTTGGAATTTTAATCTTTTATTACTAAGTTTAGTAGCTCATAATAGTTCACACATGCAAAACCAAATTATTTTTTACTAAAACCAAACTGGAAATGTTAAAATAAATGTTATCCCTCATGAGAAAAAATTTTGGTTAAAACCTTAAAACTTCCTTCTAAAACCAAGATTCAATTATCGTAGTATGATGTAGTTTTAACTACCCAACAATCCTCACAATAAAATTAGTTTTTTTCCCTTTACCAATCAACAAAAATTTTCCGTTAATCAAATGCTCTTTGGTGATGATAAAATCTTCGCCTACTTTTTCTTTATTGACAGAAATTGCATTTGCTTTCAATTCACGTTTTGCTTCACCATTTGAACTTAAAAAAGAAGTTTTTGCAGCTAAAGCATCGATCATGTTGAGTCCGTTTTCAATGTCTGAAGCCGAAATTTCTGCTTGTTGAACTCCATCAAAAATTTCAAGAAATGTAACATCGTCTAATTTTTTCAAATCCTCAGAAGTAGCATTTCCAAATAGAATTCCCGAAGCTTGAATTGCTTTTTCTAATTCTTCTTTCGAGTGAACAAAAGTTGTAACTTCTTCTGCCAAACGTTTTTGCAAAATACGCAAGTGTGGCGCTTCGCTGTGTTCTTGGATCAAATTAAGGATGGTGTTTTCATCTAAAAAAGTGAAAATTTTGATGTATTTTTCCGCATCTGCATCCGAAGTGTTTAACCAAAATTGGTAAAATTTGTAAACGGAAGTTTTGTCCGCATCCAACCAAATATTTCCTCCCTCTGATTTCCCGAATTTTGAACCGTCAGCCTTTGTAATCAAAGGACAAGTCATCGCATAAGCTTTTGCTCCATCGCCATTCATTCTGCGTATTAATTCCGTTCCAGTAGTGATATTTCCCCATTGGTCAGAACCTCCCATTTGCAACAAACAGTTGTAATTGCTGTACAAATATTGAAAATCGTATCCTTGAATTAATTGGTAGGTAAATTCGGTAAATGACATTCCGTCGCCCTCGCTATTGATTCGTTTTTTAACTGAATCTTTCGCCATCATGTAGTTTACGGTAATTCTTTTCCCAACTTCACGAGCAAAATTTATGAACGAAAAATCCTTCATCCAGTCGTAATTGTTTACTAAAATTGGCGCATTTTTTTCGGTGGAAGAAAAATCCAAAAAGCGAGACAATACATTTTTTATTCCCGCCACATTTTTTTCCAAAGTTGCCTCATCCAATAAATTTCGTTCGTCGGATTTCCCTGAAGGATCGCCAATCATACCAGTTGCACCACCAACTAAAGCGATTGGTTTATGTCCAAAACGCCCAACATGAACCAACAAAATAATTGGAACTAAACTACCTATATGCAAAGAATCCGCAGTTGGGTCAAATCCCACATAAGTTGTGGTCATTTCTTTCAATAATTGATCCTCCGTTCCAGGCATGATATCCTGAACCATTCCTCTCCAGCTTAATTCTTTGATTAAATTTGATGACATTGTTTTGCGTTTTTTAAAGTTGTGTGTCTACTGATGTATTTTTGTGCAAAGATAAAATATTATTTTATTGATATGATGAATTCATTCTTGATTGTCATTCAAATTCAAAAAGCTTCAGCGACTTATTTGTCGTTTTACAAATTCTTGTTGCCATCTGTTTTTGAAATCAAACCATTGTTCTCGAAAATCACCTGAGTTGTCAATAACGAATTTAAACTCTCGGAATGGTTTTCGTTTATTTAAAGCTTTGAATAATTCACTTTGAAGTTTTGAGTTTGTGCTTAATTGCTCAGTAAAATCTTCCATCATTTGAAAAGCTTCGTTCGATGACCATTTCTCCACTTCAAAATAGTCTGTAAAATTATTATCTAATTCAGTAAATTCTTCTTCCCAAGGATCTAATTCTATGTCAATTAAATCGTTTTCGTTTGGAACGAAAAGCATTTGATAACTTGTTTTATGAATAAAGGCACGAAAACCGCAGTCGAGTTGTTCTGCAATTTCTTTTATTTGTTCTGGTGAAATATGATTCATTTTTAATTACAAAATTAGTATAAACCTGAGTTCGTCTATTGTTTGATTAATATTTGTCGCCATTGTTTGCAAATGTTGTCAAAATCAATACGTGCATTTGCGGGACTTGAACTTGGTAATGAAATATATTTTAGCTCCTTTTTTCTTTCAAAGTTTTTATCGAAAAGTTCTTTTGACTTTCCTCCATTGAACCCGATAACTTTTAAATTCTTGTGTTTTAAGATAAAATCTTCCAAGTCGTTTGGTTCTTCGTCTGTGATAAAACTGTCAAGGCTACCTTTTCTGTTTGCAGTATGAGCTACGTCCCAAATGCTAATTTTTGATTTTAATAAAAGTGCTTTTTTGTCTGAGTAAGTGAGAGGCAATTCATTACCTGTGATTGTCGCAATAATTCTCCAAAATCTATTTCTTGAATGTCCGTAATACTCACCAACTTCAAGCGATTTGTCGCCAGGTAAAGATCCTAAAATCAAAACTGTAGAATCAGCTTTTGAAATTGGGTCGAACGAAGTTTTTCTATATGTCGAGTTTGTATTCAAATTAATTCGGAAAGTTGTTTAGATTGTCTTAGATGTTTTCTATTGCTTCGTTTAGTGTCATATATTTCTCAAATTTACAATTATTCCTCAAAAAAACAAATCTTCCAACAAATCATCATATCAACTTAAACTACATTCTCTCTGGAACCTCAAGCCCAATCAATTTCATGGTATTCTTGATGATTTCCCCACGTTTTTGCAGATTATTGGTCTGAAATTACGTAATTCGGTCGTTTTTGAGCAGGATTATAAATATAGCTCATTGAGAGTTTAGAGCCTTTTAGTTGCTTTTTTTATTTCAATTATGTTTTTTATTAATATGACCATTAAGGTGCTTATAAAAAGACTGTTTATAAATACTCCTCCTGGCAAGTGTTTTATTTTTAAGAATACGAAGGCGCCAAATAGTATTGTAATAATAGCATTCCAAATTTTGAAATTCTTCGATTTATAGTATTCGATTGCTGAAACTATCATATACAACAGACTGGTAGCTAACGCCATATTCCTTAAAATCGAAATGGAATTCTTTGATTGAATGAATAAGAAAAACAAACACCAACTTACAACAGCGATAAACCTTAAAAGTGAAATGGCGGTATTCGGTTTATTTTTCCAAAAATCTAATGTGATAAGCAATGTAAATGCTAAAAGCGACATCAATTTGATTTCAACATTTAGGGGAGCATAGAAACACCCCATTAAGTATCCAACAAGATAGATAACAGTCGATATTAGAATACCATATTTAATTATAAGAATTTTCATTTTTAATCGCACCTACATACTAATCGATACATTTACCCAAAAAGACAATAATTCCCCAAAAATCAGCTAATTAATTAATCATCAAATTAGCTAATCAACCTTACATTCTCTTTGGAACCTCCACACCAATCAATTTCATGGAATTTTTGATGATTTCCCCCACGTTTTTGCAGATTATTAGTCGGAAATTACGTAAATCTGGGTTTTCTTCAGCATTTACAGGCACATTTTGGTAAAATTGATTAAATGTTTTTACTAAATCAAAGGTATAATTGATCAAATGTGCAGGCGAATGTGTTTGTCCAGCCTCTCTTAAAACTAAAGGAAATTGCGTCATTAATTTGATGATTTCCTTTTCGTCTAAGCCAAAATTTACTTCTTTTAATTCTGAAATGGAATTCGCTTTTCTTAATAATGATTGAATTCGTGCATAGGCATATTGAATAAAAGGTCCCGTGTTTCCGTTTAACTCGATGGATTCTTCTGGGTTGTACAACATACGTTTTTTAGGGTCAACTTTCAATAAATAATATTTCAAACCTCCCATTCCAATTTGACGAAATAAATTTTCTCGATCTTCGTCGCTCATTCCGTCCAAATGTCCTCGTTCTTGTGTCATTTCTTTGGCACTTGCAATTACTTCTGCCATCAAATCATCGGCGTCAACTACTGTTCCTTCGCGGGATTTCATTTTTCCAGAAGGTAAATCTACCATTCCGTAAGACAAGTGGAAACAAGATTCCGCCCAAGCATAGCCCATTTTTTTCAGGATCAGAAACAACACTTTGAAATGGTAATCTTGCTCGTTTCCAACGGTATAGGTAATTCCTTTCAAATCTGGATAATCTTTGAAACGATCGATTGCAGTTCCGACATCTTGCGTCATGTAAACTGCTGTTCCATTTGAACGCAACAATAATTTTTCGTCTAAACCTTCGTCCGTCAAGTCAATCCAAACGGAACTATCTTCTTTTCTGTAAAAAACACCTTTTTGCAAGCCTTCATCAACTACTTCTTTACCAATTAAATAGGTTTCAGATTCGTAGTAATTTTTATCGAAATCAACTCCCATTTGAGCGTATGTTTCGTCAAAACCTTTGTAAACCCAAGAATTCATGGTTGACCATAATAAATATACTTGCGGGTCACGTGCTTCCCATTTCATGAGCATTTCATTGGCATCGCGCAGCAAAGAAGTTTCGTTTTTGGCTAAATCTTTTATTTTTGCATCTATTGCTTCACACGCTTTTTCGTCTTTTCCTGCTTTAGCATCGATGAAATTCGTGTATTTTGCAACAATTTCCGCTGGATAGTTATCAAAATTTCCGCTTTCCCAGTCAGCAATAATTGTTTTTGCTTCCGCGTTAAATTGCTTGTCAAACTCAACGTAATATTTCCCTACCAATTTATCGCCTTTCAAACCTGTATTTTCAGGTGTCTCTCGTTCTCCTTTTTCATTTAAAGGTGAAAAACGCTCCCAAGCTAACATACTTTTGCAAATATGAATTCCACGGTCGTTGATAATTTGAGTTTTTACAACTTTGTAACCGTTTGCTTTTTGAATTTCTGCCACAGAATAGCCCAAAAATACATTACGTAAATGTCCTAAATGTAAAGGTTTATTGGTGTTTGGTGAAGCATATTCCACCATAATTGTTTCCTTAGAATTCGCTTTTTCGAAACCAAAATTCTCAGTTGCGTGAATTTGTCCTAAAGAATTAATCCAAAAACTATCTTGAAGTGATAAATTTAGGAAACCTTGCACCACTGCAAAAGATTTTATTTCAGGAATGTTGTCTAAAATAAATTGTCCGATTTTTTGCGCAGCTAAATCTGGTGAGGTTTTCAGAATTTTCACAAAAGGAAAGACAACTAGTGTCAAATCTCCCTCAAATTCTTTTCGTGTTTGTTGAAATTGCACATTTTTTTCTTCGATTTGAAGTCCAAAAAGTTCAATTGATTTTTCTATTAATAAAGTTCGGATTGTATTTTCCATTCTATTTTGATTTCAGATTGGCAGAATGCAGATTAAAGATTTAAATCAATCGTTCATCTGCAAACTTTAATCTATCGTTATTTATCTTTTTGTTAGTTGTTCGAAAATTGGTTCAATGATTTGAAAAGTGATTTCTGCCATTTTATTCGTGTTTTCATCCAAACATGGATTAACTTCCACAATTTCTAGACAACATACTTTTGGACTTTCCAATAAATTCAAAATCAAATTTTCTGCCTGACTTGGACTTAAACCTTTGTCAACAGGAGTTCCCGTTCCGTGAGAAGTTAAATTTGGATCCATAGAATCGACGTCAAAAGAAATGTAAATGATGTCGCAAGCTTCTAATTTGGAAAGAATTTCCTCCGAAATTTGTTTTTCACCTTTTAAAGTAAGTTCATCGACCGTAAAATTACGAATGTTTTTCCTGGCAATAAGTTCATCTTCTTGGTGTTCAGTGTCTCTTACAGCAACAAAAACTAAATCTTCTGGCTTAATTTTAGGGGCAATTCCTCCAATATTTTTTAATTCATTCCAGAATTTAATGGTTTCAGAAGGCACATCGTTTGATTTACATTCCAAATTGTCTTCATTAATTGCTGTAGAAAGCGGCATTCCGTGAATATTCCCTGAAGGAGTTGTATAGGGAGAATGTAAATCTGCATGCGCATCAATCCAAATTACGCCCAAACGTTTGTTAGGAAAAGCAGATTTTATTCCAGCGATTGTTCCACCAGCAGAACCATGGTCTGAGGCCAAAATGAAGGGGAATTTACCATTATTCAAACGAGTAGAAACCTCTAAATTTAAGGACTCGTAAATATTTTTTAAGCCATCAATTCTTTTAGCAAATTGGTGTTCCGTTTCTTGATCCAACAAATGGTTTTGTGTTGGGATGTGGCAAATTGGGTATTGTCCAAAAAGTTTGCTTCCTGCATTTCGAGCGGCAACAATAACGGCTTCAGGTCCAAGAGAAGAACCGCGTGTTCCCGCTGTAATCTCAGAGGTATTGATGATTATTTCGATGTTTTTACTCATAACGAATTGTTTTTTGTGAGGTAGTTTGCAAATTGATTGGAAATTCTAACCGCAAATTTATCAATAAATTTATAGAAGAAAATAGAAATCAGCAAACTTAGGGCAAAAGTAGATAATACAATAATTATTTTGAAGGGAAAACTTAAACTAATAGTAATCATGTATGAACTAAGAGAACAAATTACCAGAAAATGAATTAAGTAAAAGCTGAATGATACTTTTCCAAAAAGGTAGATCCATTTCCATTCAAAAAATTTATTTAGCCAAGGATTTTTTCGAACAAAAAGCAAAATTATACCAGCTTGCACCAAACTAATAGTTGCTTGTTCGCACTCATAAAAATTTAAAATTTGTTTGATTCCGATCACAATTATCACAAAAAATAGAAAATTTAATCCTGCGAAGTGAAAAAACTTACCTTCAATTCTTTTTATTTTTTGAATTAATGGATGGATGGTTTCATAATCAAAATCAGTAAAAAGGTAACCAATCACAAAGGGAATGTATGTGTATAAACCAACATGTATCAAAACACTTATTACCAGGATGTAAACAAAAAAACGATTTTTATTTTTCCTTACGATACCAAAAATTGCAAAAACCAGCATTGAACCTAAAAATTCTGATTGTATGCTCCACAATACTGAATTGTAAGTAAAACTAAAGTCGTAATGTAAATAAATATCTAGGAAGAAAAACTGAAAAAAGCGAGCTAAATCAAATTGAAAATTATAAAACTGCCTTAACCAACTCGAATCATAAGCAATGCTTTGCAGCACTTCACCAGCTTGTTGATTGTAAAATAAATTGCTTGTAAATAAAATTAATGCTATTAAAACCGAGGCACTAATGGGAATAAACAAACGTGGAAATCTTTTTAGAGCGCTTTTGTAAACTAAATTTTGATCATCGACATTTTTGAACAAATTTATGCTTAAGGCATAGGCACTTAAATACCAAAACACCCACACAAATAAGTGTCCGTCCGTAAAAAAATAGAGAAAGTCTGTCAAAAATGTTTTTATGAAGCTTGGCAAAAAGTCAAGGGAAAATATTTTTTGATTGATTGTTTTTTCGGTATTTAAATAAAATAAATACTTAATATGGTGGAGAAATACTACAAAAGCAGCAAATCCTCTCAAACCTTCCAAATATTTAATTTTCTGCACAATCAAAACAAAAAAAGGGCTAAAAAGCCCTCTCAATTTAAGTTATTTAATTACTGAATTGTCAATTTCTTTTCTAAATCTTCTAGGTAAACTTTAAATTGTTTATCTGTTTCAGACAAATTAGTTACCGTGCGACAAGCGTGTAAAACTGTTGCGTGATCTTTTCCACCACAATGAGCTCCAATGCTTGCCAAAGAAGATTTTGTCATCTTTTTTGAGAAGTACATTGAAATTTGACGCGCCTGAACAACTTCACGTTTACGAGTTTTAGATTTCAACATTTCGATTGGTAGATCAAAATAATCACAAACCACTTTTTGGATATAATCAATTGATACTTCACGTGCAGTGTTTTTCACGAATTTGTCAATCATTTGTTTCGCCAATTCTAAGGTGATTGCTTTTTTGTTGAGAGAAGCTTGAGCCAATAAGGATGTCCAAGCACCTTCCATTTCACGAATATTTGTATTGATACTGTATGCTAAATATTCAACAACTTCGCGAGGCAATTCGATGCCGTTTCCGTACATCTTTTTCTCTAAAATTGCAATTCTGGTTTCTAAATCTGGTGAAGCTAAATCAGCAGACAATCCCCATTTAAAACGAGAAAGCAAACGTTGTTCCATTCCTTGCATTTCCACAGGTGGTTTATCAGATGTTAGAATAATTTGTTTCCCATTTTGGTGCAAATGATTGAAAATGTGGAAGAATACGTCTTGCGTTTTATCTTTTCCAGAGAAAAATTGAACATCATCAATAATCAAGACATCTATCATTTGATAAAAATGAATAAAATCATTGGTCGTTCCGTTTTTAATTGCGTCAATGAATTGGTGAGCAAATTTTTCTGAACCAACATAAAGAACGGTTTTATTTGGAAATTGATTTTTAATTCCAATTCCAATAGAATGCGCCAAATGCGTTTTCCCTAGACCAACTCCACCATAAATTAATAATGGATTGAAGGCAGTTCCACCCGGTTTATTTGCAACAGCATATCCAGCAGAGCGAGCCAAACGGTTGCAATCCCCTTCTACAAAATTTTCGAAAGAATAGGCAGGATTCAAATTTGAATCTACATTGACTTTTTTCAATCCAGGAATGATAAATGGATTTGTAATTTGACGTTCATTCAAACTCATTGGAACTGTAACTGGTGAATTTTTCACTGCAGTTCTGTTTGATGTTGGCAATTTTACCGTATAAGGTGTAGCGTTTCTTGAGTTATTTTCCATAACAATACTGTATTCAAGTTGACCTTCACTTCCAATTTCTTTTTTGATAACCTTTGACAATAAAGTAATGTAATGCTCTTCAAGCCACTCATAAAAGAAGTGAGAAGGTACTTGAATTGTTAAAATATTATTTTCTAACTTGATTGGAATAATTGGTTCAAACCAGGTTTTAAAAGCCTGCAAAGGGATGTTGTCTTTGATTACTTTCAAACAGGCGTTCCAAATTTGTTCGCTTTGAGCACTCATTAATGTTGTTTTTTCTTAAAAGTTATTAATATATCTTGTGTAAAACTTTTTTTGCCCTTAGAATCGTTTAAAAACGGGACAATAAGTTCATCTTTGTTTCAGAGAGCAAATATTGTGATAATAAAGTTTAAAAAAAAATTAAAAAGGTATTGATTTTTAAGTTTTTTTTACATCTTAAATTTTTTTTAGTTGAATAAGTTTTTAACATTTTTTTACTTGCAATATCACTATTTTTTTCTTAGCAAGTGCAATACCTTATGCAAACATAGCGTGATATTCGTTAGAAAAACTTATTATTGCATTTTAATTCAATAAGTTAACAAAAAGGAATGAAAATAGATTTTAGCAATGAAATAAAAATCAGGGTTCGATATGGAGAAACAGACCAAATGGGATACTGTTATTATGGTAATTATGCGCAATATTTTGAAGTTGGTAGGGTAGAGGCTCTTCGTGCATTGGGGATGAGTTATAAACAAATGGAGGAGCAAGGAGTCATGTTGCCTGTTTCTGAATTTAAGGTAAATTATAAAAATCCTGCACTTTATGACGACGAATTGAACATTGTAACAAAAATCACTGAAGTAAAAGGGGCAAGATTGTATTTTGACTATGAAATAACGAATGAGCAAGGTCAAAATGTTGCCTTGGCTCATACAATTTTAGTTTTTGTTGATAAAACAAGTATGAAACCAATTGCTGCGCCTGAAAATTTCCTACTTTTGATGAAACAATTTGAAATTAAATGAAATCAAGTCATTTTGAATTTAGATTATTCACAGAAAATGAAATTTTAGAAAAAACTTCGTTAAGAGAAGGTGAAACAAAAATAGGACAAAAAGTTTCTACCTATAATAAGGACAAAAATTCGTGTAAATATGTAATTTTATCCATTGCAGAAGATTTCGGCCCGCAAGCAAATGGAGGAAAAGCTGGCTCCAACAAGGCTTTTGATGCTTTTTCTACTCGATTTTTAAACATACAATCCAACCAGTTTTTGACTGGAGAAAACATTTTGTTTTTGGGTGAAATTAGTTCAACTTTTGAATTTCATTCCGTTGATACACAATCGATTATTGCAGAATTGGATGAATTTGTAATTTCAGTTTTAGAAAACTACTTAACCGAAAATCAAATTCCACTTGTAATTGGCGGTGGACACAACAATGCTTATCCACTTATTAAATATGTGTCTAAAACAAAAAATCAAGCGATCAATGTAATCAATTTGGATGCACACGCCGATTTTAGAAAAACAGACTTTCGACACAGTGGAAATCCATTTTCTTGGGCAAAAAAGGATGGTTTTTTAGAACAATATGCTGTTTTAGCCTTGCATCAATCTTATAATAATCAATACATAATCGATGAGTTAGTGAGAAACAAATGCCTAGTTTCTTGGTTTGATGATTATATAAGTGATGAAAACTTATTTAGAAAGGATGTACGAGATTATCTTGCTCAGATTTCTCAAAACTATTTTGGAATCGAATTGGATTTGGATGCAATCGCTTTTATGCCTTCCAGTGCGATGGGACCAAGCGGTTTGACCCTTGAGCAAGCACGTTTTTACATTCAAAGCGCTGCTGCAGAAAGAAAAGTAAGTTATTTACACCTTCCTGAAGGAGCTCCAAAAAATGAGGTAGAAGCACAAATTGTTGGAAAAACTCTTGCTTACTTGGTGAGTGATTTTATTAAGTCGCATTTGAAAATGGAGGCTTGAACATCTGCCCTTGCGGAAAGTGATAGCTTTGCGAACTGAAAACAAACATGAAACAAATTTGAAAAGCGATAGCTCTTTTAAATTTGCTTGAATGGAAGTTTTTCAGGAGGAAACTAAAGCTTGGAGCAAGAAATGGCAGCCAAAGTAATTATTTTTTCAACAAAACTTACTTTTCGGTACATTTTATCGTTATATTTATGAAGACAAAAAAATATGACGAGTAATTCAGTAAAAAATAAAATTTTCACCTTCTTTAGGGCATTTTTTCCTCTGCAATTACTTTTTGGACATATAAAATACAATTTATTTTCCCTATTTTTTTGGTTTGTGCTCTTTAAAATTGCCAGTGACAGCATTGGTTACTCTTTCGGAATTCCATTCTTATTTTATTCACCAGAATATCGTGGGGAAACCACCGGAATTTCATTTATGTTAATTGGTTTCGCAGTTGGAGGTTTTACAATCGCATTTCACACCTACAGTTACATGAAATTAGGCAAAAAATATCCCTTTATTGCAACGGTTAACAAACCATTTTTAACTTTTTGTCTCAACAATTCAATCATTCCGCTAGTATTTATAATTTATTTCATGTACAAATTTTCAGTTTTTCAAAAAACAGAAGAATTTGCTACGACCATAGATTTACTTACATTTCAAGCTTCTTTTCTATTCGGATTTTTGATTTTCATACTCATCTCCTTCATTTACTTTTTTCCGTCAAACAAAAATATTTTTAAAAAAATCGGGATTTTAGAGAAACAAAACGACGAAGAGCCCATTTCTTCTTTTTTACATAAGAAAGTAAGTTGGAGTGACTTTTTTGTCTATAAAAAAGATAGAATTTACATTTATTTGGTAAGTTTGAACAAGTGGAAAGCAAGTCGTTCGCTTAATCAATACAATAAGGAAAACCTGGAATTGGTATTCAAAAAAACAAAAATGAGCTCTTCCATTTTTGAATTGGTGACTATTTTGACCTTCATTTTACTTGGGATTTTTCGGGAAAGTCCTTACTTGGATTTACCAGCTGGAATGAGCATCATTATGCTACTAACTATTGTGATGATGACCGTAAGTGCCATGATGTCTTGGTTTTATTATTGGACCTATCCAATTTTGATTGCAATATTCGTATTAATGAATTACCTGAGCAGCTCAACGCGCTTTTTTCAATACAAGAATTTTGCTTATGGATTATCTTACGAAAGTGAAGAATTAAAAAATTACAATTTTGACCAAATTTCAAAAGTTGCCAATGATACTTTTATGATTGAGAAGTCAAAGAGTGATTACCTCAAAACACTAATGAATTGGAAAGAAAAAACCAATGAAAAAAAACCAAAATTAATTATTGTTTTGAGTTCTGGCGGTGGTTCACGAAGTGCTCTTTGGACTTTTCAAGTGCTGCAACATTTAGATTCTGTTTTTAATCAAAAAGTCTTTTTGCACACACAACTCATAACTGGCGCATCAGGTGGAATGGTCGGAGCAGCCTATTATCGTTCTTTGGTTTTGAAACAAAAGATTGAAGGAAACTCGCGTAAAATAGTTCCATTGCACTATTCACGAAATATTGCGCAAGATTTACTCAATAAATTATCTTTTTCAGCATATTCAAACGATATGTTTTTCCGCTTGCAAAGTTTTGAATTGGCAGGAAAATCTTACACCAAAGATCGGGGTTATTCTTTCGAACAGCATTTGAATGAAAACACCGAAGGAATTTTAAATGTGCAATTATCAGAATTTAAAAATTACGAGCAAAATGCTGAAATTCCAACCATCATTCTGTCACCAACCATAGTAAACGATGGCAGAAGGTTATTGATATCTTCTCAATCTCTGGCTTTTTTGTGCTCAGGACTTGGAACCAATAGTTCTGTGAACGATATGCATGAAAACATTGATTTTCAGACATTTTTTGATGGAAACACAAATTTAAGTTTTTTGAGTGCCTTAAGAGCAAGTGCTACTTTTCCCTTGGTTTTGCCCATGGTTTCGATGCCAACAAGTCCCGAAATGCATTTAATGGACGCAGGAATCAGGGATAATTACGGTACAAAAGTGGGAATGGATTATTTATTTGCCTTGAAAGAATGGATTTCAAACAATACATCAGGGGTAATTATCTTAAAAATTCGAGACACAAAAAAAGTATTAACTGGACAAACCGTGCATGGAGTTTCACTTTTGGATAAATTTACGCTCCCTTTTGGAAATATGTATGGAAATTTCACGAGAACCCAAGATTTTGACCAAGATGAATTATTGAAAATTGGCGCTCAAGGTTTTAAATTTCCAATCGATTTGGTTGTTTTTAATTTACGAGAAGATCAAAAAGACCGAATTTCCCTTTCTTGGCATTTAACAAGTCAGGAAAAAATTAAGATAAAAAACGCATTAAAAAGCAAAACTAACCAGCATGCAATTGAGCAATTAAGAAATTTGTTGTTGCGAAAAATTTAATTCTCCATGAAAAAATTCAACATACGCGTTTACGGAATACTAATAAATGAAGAAAATCAGGTTTTGGTTTCAGATGAATCACGATTTGGAATTGAATTTACAAAATTCCCAGGCGGTGGATTGGAATTTGGAGAAGGAATTTCAGATTGTCTCAAAAGGGAATTTCATGAAGAATTAAACCTTGAAATAAAGGTTGAGCAATTATTTTATCTCACTGATTTTTTTCAAGTTTCCGCTTTTAACGAAAATGATCAAATAATTTCAGTTTACCATCTTGTTTCGTGTAAAAATTGGAGAGAGATTTCCGTTTATTCAGAAAAAACATTCAGCAAAGACCAGGAAAATCACCGATGGATTGAATTGAAAAATATCTCAGAACTTGATTTCACTTTTCCGATCGATAAACATGTGGCCAAAAAACTGAAGGAAGAAATTAGGTAATTCTACCTTGAATCTTTAATGTGATTTAAAAAAAAGTGGAACAGTTAATAAACTATTTCAATTTGTTTATCTCCTTTAAAAGCTCTTCTGTTGCCTTGTAATCTTCAGCAGGAATTCCAGTAACTTTCGCCAATTCAATTGCAGCGGTTGCAACCTCTTTGGCTTTTTGTTTTTCTTTTAATTTCAACAAAAGAGCTGCGTGAGTGTCCATGTTTTGCCAAGTTCTACCAGTTTCAGTATTAGTTAATTTCTCCATCCACTGAGCTGCTGTAGAGAGATGTGTTTTATTGTCAGAATTCTCATAAATTGACCAAGAAATGCTGTTGATTTGATCGCCCTCCATGTATTTTTCACCATTCTTAAGAGCAAAATCAAAAAGTGCATCCATATCACCTGCTTTTTCCAAATCCATCATTTTTATTGAAAAAATAACCTTTTCCCTGAATTCAAAGTTCATCGCATTCACCTCTTCCATAAAGGCATTCATTTTTTCTTTGGAAAAATCTTTCGCATAAATTAAATTCTGAGCAGAAGTCATTAAAATACTTTCGATTTTGGCATGAACCGCTTCTTTCGAATACAATTCTTCAAACTTGGAAATATTTTCTAAAATGTATTTAAATTCACGATTATCATAGGAGTTCAAATGCTGATCAATCATTCCCCAATTCAATTCAGAACTTAATTCTTCCTCTTTTTGCATAGAAAAATAATCATTTACATACTTTTCATAAGGCAAACAAGTTGTTGAAATTGCATTTATAAAAGAAGATAAAAACTCAGGATCTTTGTGTTTTTTCTCATAAGAATCCATCATGGCAGAAAAAGATTTCTTAGGATCTTTGGCTGTTTCTCCTAAATTGATATAATCTTCAATTTCTTGAGCTGCACCTGCAGAGCGATGAATTAATTTCCCATCTTCATCAATAAACAATAAGTTTGGATAACAGAACACCTCATATTTTTTTGCCAATTCGATGCCTTCGCCCTTTTCCATATCAAATTTAGCATTGATAAAATTAAGGTTGTAATAATCGGCAATTTCGTTCTTTGTAAACATGTTTTTTGCCATCCATTTGCAAGGGCCACACCAAGTTGTATAAGCGTCGATAAATATCAATTTCTTTTCAGACTTGGCTTTTTTCAATAGTTCTTGAAAACTT
>CAZHLZ010000030.1:0-17833 GCA_964532475.1 uncultured Chitinophaga sp. | reverse complement strand
GCCCACAAACACGCTTCTAATTCTTGTTTAGATTTTAAATAAAGGTATTCTTTTTTATCATTTGCATAAATTTTTTTGGCTTTTTTGAATGTTTCTATCGCTTCTGAATATTTTCCATTCATCTTTTGCATTTGTCCCAAATAGAAAATGCTTCTCAAATAAAGTTTAGATTCTTCCTTCTCAAAAACTTTGGAATATATTTTTTCAGCTTTTCTGTAATCTTTGTAAAGTCTTAAAGATTCGGCGTAATTCCAAAGTAAATTGACAGATTCTGAATCCGAAATCAAAACTTTTTCGTAGTAATTTATCGCAGCCAAATAATCGCCTTTTTCCTTTTGCATATTGGCAAATTCAATCATTTCCTCCTTGAAATCTTGGGAGAATGATTGAAAATTAAGCAGGAGAAACAATATTATATAAATTCTGGACATATTCGATGTTGAATTTGTTTTGCTTTAAATTTGGAAAAAATGTAAATTAGACTAATTTCGAAGCCACCTTTTGCTGCACTTGCGGGTTTTAAACTTGAAATGTTGATGTCATAACTTAATCCAATTTGGAATTTGTTTAAATTAAGTCCTAAATTTAGATAAATGGCCTCTTGATTTCTCAAAAATAAGCCACCATAAATTGCTTTGTAATTTTTTGATTCATTTCTCAAAGTGTATCGGACTTGCGAACCAATAACTATTTCTCTGTAAGTTCCTTGCGATTGAAATAGAAAACTTGGAATTAGAATACTTTTTTCCCCAAGTTTAAATTGATGAATTGTAAAAAACAATAATCTTGGATCACGTTTAACTTTTTCACCGTAAAAACCTTGATTCGCCTGATTTAAATTATAAGCTGAAAATCCAAATTTATGCGTACTTTTTTTCTTCGTTCTAAATTCATAAACAACACCTGCGCCTAAAGTTAAATTGTTCTTTTTATCGGTAATTAAATTTTCAGTGATTGGGGAATTGGGATCGTAAGAAATTCCATTGTATTGCTCATCAAAATAGAAGTTTGGGAAGGTAAATTGTCTGTGATTGAAACCAATTTGTAATCCAGATCGAATGCTTTGCGAAGAATCTTTTTTGAGGAGTTTGGTGTAGGAAGGCATAACATTTAATTCAATTGTTTTGAACTTTCCATCGCCTGATACATCGTTTAAGAAATAGAATCCAAGTCCAAAGTTTTCATTTTTTTCCCAACGTTTATCAAAATTAAAGGCAAAGCTTTGAAATGGTTTTGTAACACTTCGCCATTGATCTCTATAAAGAGCAGAAAGTCTTGTTGTGCCTTCAAAATTTCCACTATTAGCAGGACTTAAATAAAGTTGATTCTCAGTGAATTGTGACCAATGAATATCTTGTGCGAATACCTCGCAAGTGAGCATAAAAACTAGAAAGAGAACTAAAATTTTATTCATTCATCATTAAATCTGAGTTGAAGTTACAAAAAAATATTAATTCTCGTTACTTCTTTGAAAAAAATCAAAAAAATCATAATTTATTATATGTTTTTTAGCGATTTTATTTTTGACAAGTAAACTATCTGCATGATTGGTGGGAAGGAGTTGGATTTTTTCGTTTTGATTTAGCAAATAATTGTTTGCGAAAAAACTAGAATCATTTTTGTGAATTTTGCCTTGTAACAAACAGAAATCAATTGGGAAAATTTGAGCTATGATTTTGTTTCGTTTAACTGTTTTTTTTGTTGAAACATTTTTTACTTTTCCATCAAATTTCGCCAGGTAGAAGTTAGAAAAAATTTCTTTTTCAAGTTTATTTATTTCTTCTATTTTTAATTGAATTTCGGGGAAGGGAGTGGGGTCTACATCAAAATTTAATGGGTTAGGTAACAAATCATTTTCCTTGATTTCGTTGAAGAAAGATTCCCAACTTTTATCTTTTTTTTCATTTAATTTTTCTTTAATTTGAGATTTTAATTCATTTTTTTTGACATAAATCCTTTCAAATTGCTGTGAAGTGTTCAATTGAAAAAGCAAATCATTTTTCTTAAACAAACTATTTTCTTTGGCGGAAAGTTCCAGGGTTCCATCTTTCGGAAAACGCACATCAATTTCTGTGGTTGGTAGGATTTGAAAATTGTAAGTCCTTTTTTGAAATATTTTTTCCTCACTAAGAATTTTTTCTGGTTCTGCTTCAGGTTTTTTGAATTCTTTTTTTAATGAAAAAGTTTTAGTGTCTTGATTATTAATGAAATAAATTATCAGGACAATAGAAAATAAAATAATACTAGCAAAAACAATTTTCGTTTTCATTTGATAAAATTACAAAATTATAGTTTAGTATACAATTTAGTAGAAATTAGGTTCAATGTAAATTTAATGTTAATAACTTGGTTGATAATGATTTTTAAGCGACGTAAAATTATGGTTTATCGATACTTATCTTTGCTCTTGCAAACGATATTTATAGTTACACCATGCTAAGTACATTAATAAAGAAGAGATTGTCTGATAATCAAGTGGCTAACATTTTTGTTAACGCTTTATTTGATGTTGTTGAAAAGGGTTTTATTGAAGTGGCTTCTTTAATAAACGAGGATCCAGTTTTTGTGGTTTCTCCTGGGATTGAAGCAAATCAAGATGGTGAATTTGCATTGATTGTTATGGTTGGGAATTTATCTTTCATTGAAAGTACTTTTGAGCCAGAGCAAGCACATAATGTTGAAAAATTAGTATTCGAGAAATTGTCCAAAATTTACGACATGGAAGTGGAGGATTTTACTAATTTAATTAGAGAATATCAACGTTTTATGATGCGCAAAAATCATCCTTCAAAAAATATGGTTTATGCGATGTCAAAAGCAATTTTTTACAAATATGAATTGAATCAATTTCAAGATGAATATTTTAGAAGAATGCAAGCACCTAATCCTTTATTTTTAAAGAGAATGGACGAAGTTGTTCAAAGTTTTTTGTGGGATTGGGATGCGTTTTTCAAGAGGTATAAGATTTAATTAAGTCGAAGCACAGTCATTCGTATATTAATTTTCTCCTTTGGAAAGATGTTGTAAATTTTCAAATTTTAGCATCATTTTCTTGAGCTATCTTTACCCATAATTCTGATAATTCTTTTTTGTTTGCTCCAAGAGCTTGTGCTAAAAAATAAGCAATCGAAATCATCAAAATAGAAGATTCACTTATTTCATCTAAAGTCTTACAAGAATCAATTCGTTCTTGAGCGCGTTCTTGCAATAAAACTTCATGTTCTTGAGCAAATTCTATTGGCTTTTTTTTGTTAAAATTAATAGTTGGCACAGTCAATAAATCAATCCATTCTTGACCAATGCCTTCAATCAGACTTTCTGTGGAAGCAGAACCTAAGCTTCGCCATACTCTCAACGTTTTTGTATCTCCAGAGGTATCCAAACCTGAATCCAAAAGCAGCATAAAAGCGATGTCAGCCATGTTTTGCAACACTTCTAAATAAGCATCCTGGGCTTTTTCGAAAAAATTCGCTTTTTGATCTTTTAAATAGTCTTTAACAATCATTTTTGGAAGTCCGGACACTTCTGGACAGCCATCCAAACAAGGAAATGTATTCCCTTGAAAAAAGTACTTCACTTCCTCGTTTTGGATTTGTCTTCCTATAGGAAATAAGCGACAGGTAAAGGTCGTCCTTCGTGTACCGAACAACCAAAATTGGAAATGTACTGACTACAAGAATTTTTACCTCGGTAATCTTTTTCACCGTTAAATTTCAAACGAATTCCACCCCAATCGCAATACAGCTCGCGAAATTCTTTGATTGGTATTTTTTTCTCGAAGGCCAAACGATTTAATTCCCACGGATTTAGTAAAACTTGATTGCCATGACAGCAAGTTCCTTTTCTGGAGCAAGTAAGAGGAAGATTATCTTTAAGATGGAGTTTTGTAGAAATCATTGTTAAAACTAAAGTAATTGATTATCGATTTCCTCTAAAATTTCACTCACCGCATCCTGATAATGTGCAAAATTCTTCGCTTTCTTGATTTTTTTGAAGGTTTTGTGAGGATTAGGAAAACTTGTGGCAAAATATTCCCAAAAAGATTCCATTTTTATCAAAACATGACTAGAGCCTGATAATGCACTTTCATAATCACGGTAAAGTGTATCGTGAAATTTTCTAAAAATCTCCATGCGATTGGCAGGATATTCAGTCGTATCATTTTTAATCATTTGCGGCAAAAATGGATCAGCAATTAAACTGCGACCAATCATCCAATGGTCAATTGATGGGAATCGTTCCTTTAATTCTCGAAAAGCCTTTACAGTTGTGATGTCACCGTTGTAATAGACTTTTTGAGTTGAATTGTCTAAACATTTTTGGAAGGAAACTAAATCAACGCCGCCTTTATACAATTGTTTGCCAATGCGGGCATGAATTGCGATATTCTTTAAAGGATATTTCGCTAAAACAGGTAGTACATCCAAAATTTCCATCGGATCTTCGTAGCCCATACGCATTTTCATCGAAACTAGAATATCCGATTCGTTGTGAACACGATGCAATATTTCATCAATTCGATTCCAATCGCTGATTAAACCTGAACCCATGCAACGTTTTGTAACCATTGGATAGGGACAACCCAAATTCCAATTCAACTCCTTGTATCCTAAATCTTGAACGTACTTTGACACAAATAAAAATTCGTCCGCATCATTAGTAATTATTTGAGGAATAACTTTTAATGTTGAATTATTTTTTGGCAATAAATCTCGTTCATAGGAAGCTTTGATTTCAAATTTTCCATTCAATCGAATATAGGGAGAATAAAAAGTATCTATTCCTCCAAAATACTTATGAAAAGCATTCCGAAAGCGAAAATCTGTAAAACCTTGTAATGGAGAAGAAAGTAATACCAACGTTATTTTTTTTGTAAAGTTATAAAAGATAAATGCAAGTTTCAATAATTAAATAAAACTGACTTTGATTTTCAAAAATTATTTTTTACATTTGTCTAAAAAAATAATATGCTTAAAATTCTTATTTGTTCAATTTTAGTAGGTTTTAGTTCGATTATTTCGGCTCAAGAAACGAAAACTTTTAATGTAGGTGATGCAATTGAGTACTTTGATGGTGTTGATTGGATTGATGGTGAAATAGCCAAAATAAACGCAAACAATACTTATGTTGTCTATGTTCGTGGCGATAAGAACAAAACCAAAGTTGTTCCAAAAGATGATGTGCAAGCATTATTTATGGAAAAAGAAAAAATAATCACTACAACTGTGACAAAGGAGGTTGAAACCATTACTAACAAATTTAGCGTTCTTGACATCGTGAAATATCACAAAGACAATGTTTGGATTGAATCTGAAATCATTAATATTGGAAAAAATAACGAATACTTAGTTTACGAAAACGCCGAAAAAACGAGTGTTGTGTGGAAAAAGGATAGTGAACTTAGCTTTGTTAGAAGAATTCAAAATGAGGCTGAAATATTGCACAAGGTTGGAGATATTGTTTATTTCCTAAACGGTGAAGTATGGCACGAAAGTGAAATTATATCTATTAATGATGGGATGGCACAGGTTTATTCTAACCTGGAAAAAACTGAAACCAAATGGATTAAAACTGGTGACTTGAAGAAAAAAGATTAAGTTAAAATACACTGATTCGGGTAATTTAAATTCCTTTTTTCCATAAATAAGATGTCACAATGCAAATGAATTTAATTGCCAAACTTTTTCTTTTACCCTTCATTTTTATTTGTGTAGACCTCTATTCTCGATTTTCATTATTCTATTTATATAGCAAGTGGCAATTATTCTTTTACTTCTTGTCTCTTCTTGTTTCAGCAGTTTTTTTTGCCTGGATGATTCTTTTTTTTAGTAGAATAAGAAGAAACAAAATACTTTACTTTAGTTTACTCATAACATTTACCTTTTTTTTACTAGTTTCTTTTTTAGGAACCTATGTTTTTTATTCATTCAATGGTTTTTTTCCCAATTTTTACACGCTTCTGTACTTCAAAACTGAACCCAAAAGTGCATTTGTATTACTTAAAGACTCGATAAACTTAAAAGAAACACTTTTGTTTTTCGCCATCTCCATTCCCGTTTTTATTTTCATAAAATACCTTACCAAGCAAAACTTCTCCTTTGTAAAAAACAAAACTCTATTTTTAGTATTCTTTAGATTGATAATTATTTATTTTTTCTTATTTATCTATCATCGAAAATTTGACCAATGTTTAGTTTCTGACGTAAATTTTGCAATCAATATTCAACGCCATTTTCTGGATAAAAACGACCATAAAACCTTTTCAGGAAAAGGACACCAAGTCAGAGAACCAATTAAACTAAAAAAATCCAAGAGAAAGTCAAAATTTAATGTTTTAGTAATAGTTTTTGAAAGTTTGAGAAGCGATCGTTTGCAAGCTTATGATTACAAAAGAGAAACCACGCCAAACTTAGAACAGTTTCGAAGCGAACATCCTTCCGAATTTCATGTATTTGAAAATCCTTTTACCGTTTCTACCACAACCATGCTCGCTGTCCCTGCCATCCTAACAGGAGTTGGACCTCATGAAAATGAAGCAACTTTATATCAGCAACCAATTCTTTGGGAATATGCAAAAACAATGGATTATTCGACTTTTTTCCTGTCCTCTCATTCCATGCAGTGGTACCGTTTCTATAATTTTTACAAAAAAAATAAGCCTGATTATTTTTGGTCAAAAGAAACGAGTGGCAAACCTTTTTTCAATGACTTAGGAATTGATGATAAATACACGGTCAACCATCTTTGTCAAAAAATAAAAAGTATTAAAAATAAAAATCATTTTTTTAGTGTAATGCAATTAAATTCAACACATTACCCCTATAATGTGCCAAAACAATATCAACGTTGGAATAACACATTTTCAGATTCCTACGATAATGCAGTTTTGTATCAAGATGCGGTTCTCAAAGATTTATTTACGACCTTAAAAGAACAAGGAAAATTAGACAATACAGTTATATTTTTTGTCAGTGATCATGCAGAATCATTGAAAGACCATAGTAATATTGGACATGTTGACAGTTATTACAAAGAAACAATTTCAATACCTTTGATGGTGTATTTGCCTGAGCAAATTTCTAAGTCTTTTAACCTGAAACAATTTCTTAAAAATAAATCAAAAAATTGTGCCAATACCGACATTGCACCGACAATTTATGAAATGTTGGAAATAAAAAAAAGCCATAAATACAAGGCAATCGAAAAAAACTTCAGTGGTCATAGTTTATTCAGTAATTTCCCCAATGACAGAGAAATCATCACCATGAATAATAATAGCTTGGCACAATTTAAAATCGGAGTTTCTCTCATCAAAGAAGATTTACATTATTTATGGCGAATCAATGTGGTGCCTAATCGTGAGGAATTATACAATTTTAAGAAGGATAAAACTGAAAAATACAATCTAATTCACACGCTAAAGCAAGAGCAAATTGATGAGTTGACAAAAAATATGCGCAAGTATCCAACCTGTCGTAAATTTCTCCGTAAGTATGAGTTGTTTTAATTTGGCTGCTTCCGCCAAGGCGGTCGGTCTGCGGCTGCAAGTCCCTTTTTTCGCTGTCGCAAAACGGGAGCTTTCCACCTACGCCCTAGCAGGGATTTTCGTTTTGCATCCTAATTCTTTTTTGGAAAAGTAAAATTTAAAATTGGTTCTGATTTACGAATCTTAAAAAAGATTCCAAGAAATTCATAAAAATTAAACACTATTTCATACTTTTATCAAATGAAATTTACAGTAACCTTATTTTCACTCCTTGCCATTTGTAATTTTGTTTTTTCGCAAGAGCTGGTTAAAATTGCTTTTGGTTCTTGTTCGCATCAAAATGATTCTTTATCTATTTTAAATGACATTGCGGCACAAAAACCTGATTTTTTCGTTTTTTTGGGAGATAATATTTATGCAGATACGAAAAATGCGGACACCCTCAAGGCTAAATATGATTTATTGGGAAAAAAATCTGCCTTTAAAAATTTGAAAGCGGAAACCAAAATTATTGCCACTTGGGACGATCACGATTACGGAATGGACGATGTTGGTAAATACTATGACTTAAAAAAGGAATCTAAGCAAGAATTTTTGCAATTTTTTGAAGAACCAAAATTGACCATGCGACGATTTAGAGAAGGGATTTACACTTCGTACATTTATAATTACACACAAAAGGACAATTCGGTGAAGAAATTACAGTTTATTGTTCTTGATGAGCGTACTTTTCGCAGTGATTTAAGGAAATACGATCGCAAGACAGATACAATTTATAAGAATAATCCTGTTTTTTTTTACCACATGGATTATTTGCCACATGAATCTTCAGATTCCACGATTTTAGGTCAAGAACAATGGCTTTGGTTGGAAGAGGAATTAAAAAAAGAGGCAGATTTTAGAATTATCTGTTCGGGTACTCAATTTGGAATTTCATATAATTCCTACGAATCATGGGCGAATTTCCCGAGTGAACAAGAAAAAATGTTGGAATTAATCAGAAAAACTCGTGCTGAAAATTTAGTATTCATTTCAGGAGATGTTCATTACGCCGAAATTTCTAAATTGACACCAAATAGTCTTTATCCGATTTATGACATTACTTCTAGTGGTTTATCCGAAAAAGTGAATTTCGCAACATCCAATACAAATAGAATAGAAGGACCGATTATGGATAATAATTACGGTTTGCTCAGTGTTGATTGGAAAAACGAGCAGATAAAAATGGAAATTTTGGATGAATTTCAGAATCAACGAGTAGAATATTCGATTTCACTTACTGATTTAAAGTTTAAATAGGGGAGAAGGGAGTTTTTTGATTCAAAGTCACATGTTTTGAGTATTATCTTTGTTTTCTGACGAATATAACGTAACTTTGCCTTATACAAATACCAATTTTAAATGAAATTTACATTTTTTTTACTTGTCTCTCTTAGTGCATCATTTTTTAGTTTTTCTCAAAACTTTACATTGCCAAAATTAAACTATGAATACAAAGCTTTGGAAGGAAATATCGATGCTCAAACTATGGAAATCCATCATTCTAAGCATCATCAAGCCTATGTAAACAATTTAAATAAAGCCGTAATTGGTTCTAAATTTGAAAATAAATCCATTGAAGATATTTTGTTGGGAATAAGTCGTGCCAGTGATGCGATTAGAAATAATGCAGGTGGACACTACAACCACTCCTTGTTTTGGGAAATCCTAACTCCGCAAAAAGATACTAAAATTAGTGAGACTTTGTTGTCGGAAATTAATAAAAATTTTACTAGTTTGGATAGTTTGAAAAAGTTAATGAATCAAGCAGCTACAACTCGTTTTGGTTCTGGTTGGGCTTGGTTGATTTTAACTCCAGATAAAAAACTACAAGTTTGCTCTACGCCAAATCAAGATAATCCTTTGATGGATATCAATTCAGATCGTGGAATTCCAATTTTAGGAATTGATGTGTGGGAACATGCTTACTACTTGAAATATCAAAACAAACGAGGAGATTATTTAGCTGCCATTTGGAACGTAATCAACTGGGAAGCAGTTTCAAAAAAATACGATGAAGCCTTAAATAGCTCAATTCTAAAATACTTGGAAATAGACACTTGGAAAGCATACAATGAATTTCATAAGGTTTTATCTCAAACTTATCATCCTGCAGAAAATGGGGACTTGACAGCAATTAAATCTCGTAGTTCCGAATTGATGTTGGATGCAGTTAATTTAAAAGCTTCAAACATTCCGAAATCTTTAGATTCTCCTGAAATTAAAAAGACGATTGATGAACTAGTGAAATTATCAAACGAATTGCATAAGATGGTCAAAAAGAAAATGAAGGATCCTATTTTGAAAGCGAAATTATTTGAGGTTCACGAGGCTTTTCATAGAATAAAGTAATTTGATAATTAATTAATTAGCAAATTAGCAAATAAAAAAATGATTGAGCATCCTAAATATAAAAATAATCCAATTCTTAATTTAACATTCAATTTTTCCTTGGAAATCGTGAAATATACTGAAAAACTTGAGAATCTAAGGAAATATAACCTAGCAAATCAATTATTTAGAAGTGGAACAAGTGTTGGAGCAAATGTCAATGAGGCTCAAAACTCTGAATCAAAAAATGATTTTATACATAAATTAAAAATTTCAGCAAAAGAAGCAGAGGAAACAGAATATTGGTTATTAATTTGTGAAAATTCAGAAAATTATCCTCCTACAGGAGAGTTAATTTCAAAAATAGTTGAAATCCAAAAAATTCTTAACAAAATTATTGGATCTTCAAAAAAAAGTTTGAACACTTAGAAATATAAATTAGCTAATCAACACATTTGCCAATTAACTAATTAACACATTTGCTAATTGACACATTAGCCAATTAACACATTAAATCATTGAAAATAAAACTCATTTACATCGGAAAAACTTCGAAAAAATTTCTAATCGAAGGTGAAAATGAATATAAAAGTCGTTTGAAACATTATTGTAATTTAGAAATTATAGAAATTCAGGACATAAAAAATCAGAAAAGTTTAAGTTTTGAGGAAATTAAGAAAGCTGAAGGCGAAAAATTCCTTGCCGTCATATCAAAAGAGGAACACGTCTTTTTGTTAGATGACAAAGGGAAAGAATTTACTTCGATTGGATTATCTGAATTTTTAAATAAACATCAAATTTATTCCACTTCTACATTAGTGTTTTTAATCGGTGGTGCCTTTGGATTTTCCAATTCCGTTTATGAACGAGCAAATGGGAAAATTTCACTTTCAAAACTCACTTTTTCTCATCAAATGATTCGAATGTTATTTTTGGAACAAATCTATCGCGCTTTTACCATTTTAAAAGGAGAGAAGTATCATCATGAGTGAAAATTGTGAAGAACTGCAACTAGGATAATGATTTGTTTTGGGCTACATTTCAAAATTCGATTTTACGAAAAAACAAATTCAAGCTATTAAAATAGAATCATTTTTTTTCATTGTATTTTCTTTTGATGCACTATTTCTTTTTACCTGAGCTTTTTTTCTTAACAAAAATTTCAATTAGTTTTTAATTACTTGGTAGGTTTTCCCAAGAACATTTACCAAATACATGCCATCAGCTAGTTCGCTCATTTCTAATTCATTTTCTCCAATAGAACACTTTTTTTTCAGTAATAGTTCCCCCGTAATTGAAAACAAATTAACTGTTGAATTTTCATTTAACGTAAAATGAAGTTTATCTGCCACTGGATTCGGGTAAAATAGTACTTTGCTAATTTCATTTTCATTTATACTAAGATTGCATTGAGGATTGTAAGCTTTTCCAGGAGAACCATCGGGACAACCAGCAAACCAATTTAATCCACTACACATATTTCCCGTGGAAGAAAGTAATTCCATAGTTTTTCCTTGACCGTCTGCTGCCAAAGGCCAAGGATTCTGATTGGTGTAATTTACCGAATAAACTAATCGATTGTTCGCGTCAAAAATTTGAATACTTTCTGTTGTTCCAAAAGAAATTGCCGTTGAACCAATTACATTTGATACACTTGGATGAATCGTTGTAAACAATGCGAAATTTGACGCAAAAACCAAGTATTCAAAGGGATTTAAAATAATTCCTTCAGGAATAAAATAATCCACATTATTACCACCATCTGTGATTCTCCAATTAGATAAATTCAGCGCTTGATTAGACAATGAATGAATTTCAAACGAATCACCCGCATTTGAACTCAAGGCAGATTTATAATTGATTTCGGAAATAATCAAGGACGAATCGCAAGCAAGATATTCCGTTCCTGGAGAACCACCAACACAACCAGAATACCAGCCTGCTGGATCATTTGGGGAATATAATCCGCCTTTAAATTCTAATGTTCTTCCATCCCCGTCCGTTCCCAAAGGCCAAGGGTGAGCAGTGGTATAAGTGAACTGAACTAATTCGTTATCAAGGTGATTTTTAAGGAAAATGGTTTCTGATATACTGTTGAAAGAAAATCCCAATGGACCAATAAAATTTGTTACCGTTGGGTATTGAATTTTAAATAGATTCGTATCCTTAGCAACAACTAAATAGCCATTTGCAGGTATTTTAGTATTTAAGGGAAAAACAAATTTATTAAAGTAGGAACTATCCGAGATAGACATTCCACTTATATTAATTTCAATATCAAGCTTATTATGTAACTCAATCCAATCATCACTATCTATTGAGTTTTCAGCATTTACCATGATTTCACTAATTTCAATTGAATTTGAATTTGAATTTCCTGTGAACCAAGCAGTAAAAGTGGTCGATACAGTTGGTGTTATCAACAATTCTGCATCGGTATTATTTGAGGTAAATAATTCATTCGGAGACCAATGATCGAAGGAATAGCCTGGATTTGGTATTGCTGTAATTTTTAACGGAACACCATTGAAATAAACTCCAGACCAAGGATACTCTAACTCACTTGGTTCAATGGTTGAAATATGAATACGACCTGCACCTGCTGGCTGAACATCTAGAGTGAAATCAAATTGTCCAAGTAAAGAAAAATGATTTTGAACCACATTTCTAGCTCCAGAAATTCTAGCTTCATTCCAGTTTAGCATATTAACCTCAGTTCGATTGTAAAATTGAAATTCAGATTGACATAAAAAACTGTTAGTCAAGGCGTTTAATCGAAGGTTTAGCGGGCTAAATCGAGATTGAACAACGCTGAATAACTGATTTTTATGCAAAGCATATTGTTATCCCACTGATAAACAACGATTTACTTCAAAACCCTTTCTTGATTTATCCCGATAAATCTTCAAAAGTGTTATTCGTAACTCATTGTTTCTAAGCGGTCTGAATCCAATTTTAATAATCGAACTGAGGTTATTAATCATTTTATTTTCAAAATCGGTCATACTTCCTCCCCACATTTCATGCAGTCTTGAAATCCAAGGTGCTACCTCATTTATCATAGAATTACCAATGTTTTGCACCTTATCTTGCTGCCAAATCGTATTAATTAAATCTGCATATCGATTTATGAAATAGCTTGTAAATTGGGGATTCATCAACAAGTTTAACAAATCATGTCCATGTGAATGAAAGATGCGTCATCTGTGGCTCTAATAATAAAGTTTTCATCGGGTAAAGTACCATAAGAACCGTATCCGAAATCCAAGTCCATCAGCAACATTCTCCATTTTCCATCTGGGGCATGCCAATATTTTATATTGTTTGGATAACCAGAACTCCAATCTCCATTCGCATAATAGGTTTCTGCAATTATATAATCGGCAAAATTTTCCAAATCTATCAAGGAATCAGCTAATGCGAAGAAGTCGGAACTTGCTGGATCACCAGATGTAATTGCATTGTACATGGGCCAAAAATTATCCAAAGTACCGTCATTAGGGTTTAGACCAACTAAGTAGTTTTCGGTTAAAACACTCATGTTGTCAGAATTCACATCATGATTATTCTCTACATATTCGCTATTTAAAGTCTCCCTCAACTCATATTCTCCAAAATATTCACCATTTAAAAACACAATTACGGGAGTATATCCCATGTAGTCCGTATACGTGCCTTTGGTCAAACGTTGCATAAAGGCATCACTCATTCTTGCACCGTACGAATCACCACCTCCATTTCTAAGGTTAAAATCTTTATATTCGGTAATAAAAGGTTTGTCAGCAATCAATGGATATTGAATCTTATTCATACCGTAATCATCTCGACATTTAACTCTAAAACTTTTTTGTGGATATGCCCTTGACCAGCCTCCATGAATTTTTAAACCAATTGCTCCCTCAAATTTTTGTGTGCTATCAGTCGCCAAATATTCAATGTAAGAGTATCTTTCCCAATCCTCCTAGAAATTTGATCCAAAATAAGGGAAATCAGGGCTGTAATCATTTGGTCCATGAACATAAATACCTGTGTGTATCATACAAATTCAATGAATCTGTAGAAATAGAAATAACAGGTAAACCAATATAAGCCTCATTAATCAAGTAGGTATTTTTTTCGACTAAACTCGAAAGCGACAAATTAGCTGGATCAAAACAACGTGCAGCAATGACTTTCGTTTCATCTACCGCAATCGAATCAGTATAAAGTGGTGAATCCACTGTGGGCAAATCACCATTTAAGGTATATCTAATTTCTGAAGTTGGGTCACTACTTGAAAGAGCAACTTTAAATCCTGAGGCATAAATTCCTGCTGGTTTAGAAAAAATTGGTTTATTTAATATTGTTGCAAAACAATCTGTAGAGTTGCTGTTTCCTGGCGTTGGACTCGTACTAAAACATCAGTTATTTCCATTAAAATTATATGAATTATCTACAGGAATCAGTGGAATTGTCACTTGATTTATAGAAACTGAATTAGAATTTGTAAAAAGTAATTGTTCTCCGGCACTAAGATTAAAATTGCCAAATTGTAGAAACATTCAAATTCATCCAAGGTAAGACAGCTTAATACGTAATGTTAGAAGTTGTAAAACCACCTACTAAGTAAGCGTTACTTGTTAAATCAGATGAAGTTGTAGCAACATTATGCACCTGAATTGCAAGCACATTTTCTCCTAAAACAAGTAAATCTGTTAGTTGCTCTAAATCTATTTCAAAACGATCTATTGGCAAAGTTTGATATCCATTAGCTTCATGATCACTTGTAGCCAAGAAATCAAAAGGGACATTATCACCGATATTTCCAAGGTTTACACGAGCTATTTCAACTCCATTGATATATGCAACGAAACCGTCATCAAAATCCATAAAAAGCATTAATTTCTTAAGATCACTTAGGTTATTTAAAATGAATGATTTTCTAAGATAAACACTTGTTGCTGGAGTTGTTTCAGTTAAATCGTCTGCATCTCCATATCCAAAACCACCAGGTCCTTCTGACTATCCATTTAGTGGAGAACCTTGCAATTTCCAAGTTGAGTCTGGTTCGGATGTTGGAACAATATAATTCCAGTTTTCGCCTGCAAGAATAATTGATTCATAATGGTCTATGATTCGTTTTCGGTCTTTGCTGCTAGCAAAAATCAACTTATGCTCTCCACTAGCCAAGTTATAGTTTGGACAAAGCCATTTAAAAGGCAAAGCAGGATCATCGCTAATTCCAAAATTTTCAATATTTATTGTATTTGGTCCAAAATTTCGAATTTCAAACCAATCTTCGAAGGAATTATCTTCGTCAGCTATTGTGTTAATATTCGAGATAGAAAGTTCACTTAACCCTACTTGACCTTGAATGTAGAACACTGAAAATAAGTTGAATAACAAGAATAATCGGTTTTTCATACAAATGAAGATTTGATAAATAATGAAACTTTCATGCAAGTAAATATACTATTTTTCTTGATAAATAAAAATTTATGGAATTACCCAATTATTTCCGAGTTATTTTTAACGGTTTTCGTCATGGTTTCACTTCGTGGCTGCTTTGCGGTTTAAATAAAAACACATGCCAAAAACGAGTTAATTATTTATTTTAACGACGGTTCCGATAGCTATACGGAAACATCCGTCGTTAAAAACATTATCCCTGCGCTATCGCTTGGTCTTCAAAAGCTTCGCTTTTTCTCCTACGGCATCATTATCTGTAAAGCAAAAATTCCTTTTATTTTTAGTATTTACTTTAAATCGGGAAGTATCTAGGCAATTCAAAAAAATTATTTGATGTATCTTTAATAAATTTCAAACAAGGATGTTACAATTCTAGATTTACCATCCTCAAGCTGATAACTGAGTAATTCGCTCTCTTTTTTGATTTTGAAATTAAATGGAGCTTTTAAAATATCAATCCCACTTTGTTTTTTCAACCTAATTCCTTGACCAGAAATGATATCCAAATTTGGAATATAATCTCCAACCGGCACATGTTCACTAACAATAAGGTATTTGAAAGATTTTAATTTATGTAAAATTTCTTGAACTTCTTTATTCGATAAATGTTGTAAAACTTGTCGTAAAATAACACAATCTCCTTTTGGCAGTTCATCCGTTACAATATTCAAACATTTAAATGCTAACTTATCCGCTTTAAATTTTTCTTGATTATGTGCTATTAAATCTGGAACAATATCAATTGCGATGTACTTTTTAGTGTATTCCACTAACTTATTTCCTATATTAAAATCTCCACATCCCAAATCACAAACTGTAAGTGACTGCTGAAAGGATTTCAAAAACGATTGTACACAACTTACATAAGGTTCAACAATTTCAGGATTGTGAGAACCTTCGCCAGAATAAAACTCATTTTCAATCCCTCCCCACAGGTTTTTTTCATAAATTTGCTGCATGGCATCCTTTGTTGGCCAAGGTGTTTTTTGCGATTTTATTTTTGCCATAATTGGTTCATCCAAAATTCAAATTTAGTCTTAAAATGACAAATAAAATCATTAGGCTATAAATCGGTGAATTTATTTTTAATTTTGTCCGTAAATCAAGTCCAAAAAATAGCATAAAATTGAAACAAGAGGAAAAAATAGAAACTCATTGGACAATTTGCCTGGATTGCAGAGGACTTGGTAAAAAAAGGAAAAAACTGCGCAAAAGTGTTCGTCTCAAATTTCAAAAAGAATTAGAGCAATTTAAGAAAAGTAATTCACAAGGTCCAGCTCCGATTCGTCCTAAAGGACATTTAGATTCTTGTCCTACTTGCAAGGGGCTTGGTATTTTAAATGCTGAGAATTTTCCTGCTCCAGAAAACACAAACTATCCACATCTTGCTATCATTGGTGCGGGAATTGGAGGGGTTGCTTTGGCAGTTGCCTGTTTACATCGCGGAATTCCCTTCACACTTTTTGAACGAGATAACAGTTTCAACGATCGTGCGCAAGGCTATGGCTTAACTTTGCAACAAGCGAGCAAAGCAATCGAAGGATTGGGAATTGTAGCACTAAAGGATGGTGTGATTTCTACCCGACATCTAGTTCATACTCCCGAAGGAAAAGTTGTGGGTGAATGGGGAATGAGAAAATGGATGCCAGCAGAAAATAATAAATCTCCCCGACGAACTAATATTCATATCGCTAGGCAATCTTTGCGATTAGCCTTACTGGAGCAACTTGGTAGTAATTATAAAGTTCAATGGGGACATCAATTGATTGATTTTAAAGAACAAGAAAATGCTGGTGTAGAACTGAGTTTCCAAGTGGCAGGGAAGATCAAAAACATTCATGCGGATCTGGTGGTTGGTGCAGATGGCATTAGAAGTTCAGTGCGCAAATTACTTCTTGGTGAGGAAATTTCGCCTTTGCGTTACCTGGGTTGCATTGTGATTTTAGGAATTTGTCCCTTACAGGCGCTTGAAGGACTTGAAAGTACTTTATTAGATTCAGCAACAGTATTCCAAACAGCAAACGGAAATGAACGCATCTACATCATGCCTTTTGATTCGGATTCGGTCATGTGGCAATTGAGTTTTCCTATGTCAGAAGCTGAAGCCAAAGCTTTGAGTACTCAAGGAGCAAAATTCTTGAAAGAAGAAGCCATTCGCAGAACTCCTTGGCATGAACCTATTCCGCAGATTTTGGCTGCAACGCTTGAAACTCAAATTTCTGGTTATCCAGTTTACGACCGCGAAATCCTTCAGCCAGAAGTACTTTGCAAAGGAAAACAAATTACGCTCCTAGGTGATGCCGCCCATCCGATGAGTCCATTCAAAGGTCAAGGAGCAAATCAAGCGCTATTAGATGCACTTTCGCTCGCGAGACTCATTTCAACAAACTGTGGACCTTTTTCGAAGTGGAAAGAACATGGAATCAGAAAAAGTGTGTTAACAGACTTTGAAGCTGAGATGATCGCCCGCAGTAGCATCAAAGTAAAAGATTCTAATCAAGCCGCTCAATTTTTGCTTTCAGATCTTGT
>CAZHLZ010000029.1:0-17868 GCA_964532475.1 uncultured Chitinophaga sp. | reverse complement strand
CGGTTTATTATTTTATACCATTCACAATTATAATGTATTTTTTTCCACGCTGATCTTCGCAGAAAAGGACGCTGATTTAAGATGATTTGATTCTTGCATGAATTAAAATCTGCGGTAATTCCATTCTGATTCAGGAATTAAGTATTTTTCATTAAGGTTTTTACCTTTGATAATTTTATATTTACCATTCCTACTTTCCATTTGAGGATGTTTTTCATTAAAAATTCCTTCAACGACAATAATGTCTTTTTCTAAAATCCAATTTCCTGAGCACCGACTCGAAAAAGTTTCATCATTTTTATCAGAAGCAGTAACTTTATCATTTTCGTAAAAATATAAAGGTTGTTCATCTAAGAGAAAGAAATCTTTTTGTTTGATTATATCTTTACTAGTCATACTTTCAAATATTAATTTTGAATCTTCTGACTCTTCTTCAGTTAATGTATCAGTAGTATTTAATTTCAGATTTGAATCTTCAATTTTATCAATTGGTTTTTTTGTTTTTTGAACAGATTTACAGGTTTCTTTTATTTTTTGCAGCTCATTGACGAATGCCATAAAATCCAAATCTTTTTTGTTTGTTCTACATTCTAATTGAAAACTCTTATCATCATTTAATGAGCTTATTTTAAATTTAAAAATCGTTTGACCTGACAATAAATACATTAAAAAACCAAATGGAATTAGAGCTAAGTAAACAATTGCATTCCATGTAAAAAGGGAATTAGTAAAATAGCTAAAAGAAAAAAGAACCATTGAAAATACTACCAAAATATATATAATATTTGGTTTTCTTTTGAATTCAACATTGAAATTCGATAGTTTTTCAAAGTCTACGGTCATATTTTCAATCCAAATTTTCGAACTGTCATTAATCTCAGGAAAATTTTCTTTAAATTCTTTATTTAACCAATTTGGATTTAAAACTTTACTTATCGAAACAATCCCGTTGTCATAAGTTATCTCTTCTGTTTTGGACGAATTAGTTGTTCCTTGATATTTATGACTTATCTTCATTTTATTTTCGTGTTTTTATTTATTTTCCATGTTTGATAAGCTGTAAAACTTTGAATCAAGTTAGATGTCATAATACTTTTGTCAATTTCTTTTAATTCTTTAATAATTGATTCATTTGATTCAATTAATGTTTTAAAGTTGCTATTCATTTCTGTTAACTGATTTCCTATTTGATTTAATCTTGCTTCAATCGAACCTAATTTGCTTAAAACATTTTTTTCGAATGTGCTATCAAAAACACCAAGTTTTTCAAATGCTTCATGGATTTCAAAATATCTAATCTTTTTATCATTTAAATAAAATACGACCATAGCAATCGCCATACTTTTATAAATTTCTAAAGTTTTGACTTGTAATTCTAAAGCAGGTTTCATTTTCATCCCTAAATCATAAAGTTTTTCAAAAACAAACTCAAAATTTTTAGTTTCTTTTCCCTCAATTTTAGCGCTTATATCTTGTAACGATTCAACAGCTTTGTCAATTGATGGCCTTTTTTCTTCTTCTAGTATCCTCTTCTTTATGGATTTCTCATCAAAATCTTGAATAATACTTACTATGTCGTTTTCAATTATTTTTTTTATGTTCGTTAGAAAAGAATCTATTTTTAAAAACGAATAAAGTTGCTCATCCCCACTTTTATTAATTATTTCCTTTTCATTATCTATTATTATTTTTTTATAATCAGAAACTTCAATAACCTCAATCTTTTTTACTAACTCTAATTGGTTTTGAATCAAATCCAATTTATTAAATTTTTCTTCTATTTTTTGTTTACTTATTTTATCTTGCCTTTCCCTATTTTTTTGCCTTTCTTGAGTTTTTACATTATCATCTTCTTGAAGCTTTTTTCTTTTGTTTTTATCGTAGTAATAATAAATAACTACAGAAATTATAACAATTATTAAACCTCTTAAACTTTCTTTATCCATATTTTTAAATTAATTAATTTTAAATCCCTTACCATGTCCTAAATATTCACCTTTACTCATTTCTTCTAATAATCTGATTATTACCGCAAATCCACAAGGACCACTTTTGAGTGTGTTTTCACAAATTCTATTAAAATCCTCCCTTTTGATAAGTTTTTTATTAAAGGACTGGTTATATAATTCAACAACCTCTGCAATAGATATCTTTTTAAAATTCCATTTTCCAATATTCTTTTCACTTTCAAATTTTACATAAAATGATGTTTGGCTTTTATCGAAATCATCGAAATAGTAATATCCTTTTTTAGTAAGTTTCTCAAAACTTAATTTGGACTCATTCTCCTTTAAAAATTGTTGAATTTCTTTTATTGTTATTTCCATCTTGAAACTTGATTATTAGTTTTCAAAATTCTTTATTTTACGAGCTTTTCCACTCCCACAAAAAATATAATATATCCGAAAATTGGATAATTTATACTTTTTTAGTACATTTGCTCAAAATCGAAACAATGGATAATTTAGGAACACGCATAAAGAAAATGAGAGAGTCTAGAAATTGGACACAAGAATTTATGGCTTCGCAATTAAAGATTTCTCAAAATTCATACTCCCGTATTGAAAGTGAAAACGTAAAATTATCCACAGAACGTTTAAAGGAGATAGCTGATATTTTTGAAGTTCCTGCCGAATTTATTTTATCAAATGAAGCACCGAATTTTTCGGTTAATAATAGTACGGTCGAAAAATATTATGCCTTTATAAATAATTTACACGAAGACCAAAAAGAAATTCTACAAAAATCCATTCAAATTTTAGAAGAGCAATTAAAGCATTACCAGCAAGAGAACAAACGTTTGATGTCTCTGGTAGAGAAAATGATGGCTTAACTTTAGATTTTTAAGTTCTAAACTAAGTTATTTTACTGATAAAACTCAAATTAATTTACAATTTGGGAGTGTTATTCCCGATTTGTAAATATATCTTCGTGTATTTGTAAAATGAAACGGCGAATTATTGATAATAAGATTCACATCATAACAGAATTGGTAAAACAATCTTGGAATAGTGGGAAAAGTTTAAGACATTATTTTTTGCGAGACAACACAGGAAATGAAATCGATCTTTTAATTGACAAAGGAACAAACTTGGAACTTATTGAAATAAAATCTGCGCAAACAATCAAGCAAGATTTTTTTAAAAACCTATCCAAAATTGAAAAGTTAGCGACTACTTACAAAGTAGAAAAAAGTATTATTTATGCTGGAACAGACAAACGAATACAATTTGACACAAAGATTTTAACTTGGGAAGATTTGGATGAAATCGAATAATCTATTTTTAAGGATGTGAAAAATCCATTCCTAACTATAAAAAAACTCATTATAAAACTTGTAATTTAAACTCTCCAGTTTTGGAATAGTACCATCTTGATTATTGAAAAACTATTATGAGTAGAAAAACTATTTTCAAATAAATTATTCTCCAATTATAATTTTAATAATTTCAATTCCTGCTTTGTGTCTTATATTCAAGAAATATACTCCATTCGGAAGTCCTTCACAAGAGATTACTTTTGTTTGCATTCCTATAATTTCTTCTTGCATAACATTTTGACCTCCAATAGTGTATAAGCTAATTTCATAATTGTTTATTGAACTTTGAATAGTGAAATTGTCTTTTACTGGATTTGGATACAATTTAAAATTTGATTTATTTAGTGATTTTAGTCCAACTCCTTGTAAGATGGTAATTTCACCTTCGTAAGGTTTGAAATTTTGTAAAGTTCCAACAACGGTTATTGGAGCAAATGCACTTGATGCAGGAATCAAAATACTTGCACTTCCATTCGTGATTTTTGCTGAACCAATAAAAATTGAATCTTGTGTAAGTGCAATTAATGCGCCTTCGTTTGAGGAGGTAAATTCAACAGCTATTTCTTGGTTTGCATTGATCGACGTAAGGTGCTGAACGTTTAAGTTCTGAGTTGTTTTAGTTCTGAATTCAGTGCTAGGATCACCAAATAAAACCCAAGTTTGCATCACTTCGATTCCATCATCAGGATAATTTTCCAACATACTTAATTGTGCATTGTAAAATAAGGCACCCAAACTTGTAACTTTATTTGCAGAATTACTTTCAACTATTAAATTGGTCATTTCATCTTGCGTTTGCATTGGTGGAGCCCAAGCCATCAAAATGGAGGAGCCGCAAGCAGCAATTGCTCCACTTGGTGTGTTGTTTTCAGTAGCTCTTAACCAAGTTTCAGAAATACAAGTTCCAGCGGTAAAAGTTCCATTATTACAAGCAACGGAGATAACAAAAGGATATTTACCATTATTTGTACCAGCGTTGATGTTGGTGGAAGAATAATTTCCTGTTATACAAGTGTTTAAATCCCCATGTCCCGTATAATTGAATAATACAACTCAATTGTTTAATTCTGGATAAATAATGATTTATTTTGTTTTTCATGATGAATCTTCTTGTCATCTTGAACCATCGTAAAATTCATGAACTTGTGTATATCCAAAATCAAGTAGTTGGGTTCTGATAGCTCTTAAATGTTGCCAATCTGCTTGATCGTCATCGCCGTAACCTGCTCCTTCACTAGATCCAAGACCAATTGCTTTTGTCATCCAATCTCCAGAAGCAGGGTTTTTCTCATATTCCAAAGTTCGTTTCACCATAGTTACAACTTGAGAACTTGTGCCAGAAAAACGTCCAACTAAAAGCTCTGGATAATAATCATTTCCTGTAAGTTGACCGTAATAAGAATCACTAATTAAGGCTTCATTATCCCAAGAAGTTCCGTAAGAATAAGCTGGTATTTGTTGATTGTCTCCCACCAATAATACGAACTTTAGATTTGGATTTGCATCGTAAAATGCACTAATGCTGTTTTTAATTTCTTCACTTGTGGTTCCGAATTCGCTTGTGAATTTTAAATGAGTTTTGATGCCTTTGGAATGCTTCCATTTTATTAAATCTGAAATCGAATCTTGGTAGTCCTCCGATGCAATAATTAATAATTCTCCTTCTTCCTCAATTTGTGTGTATTTTAAAGTGTTTTCATCTGCCTTTTTGGAATTTAAAAACATGTTGTTGTAAAGCAATTCATCTTTTTGAATTTTTGCAACCACTAATTCATTTTCCCCTATTTGATTTTGGTCTACATGAACAACAATTTGAAGACCTTTGTAAACTCTTAATGTTTTAGTAATTGGATTATATTGATAAGGACTAACACTAATCACTTGTCCACGCAAAGTTCTCAAGTTAAAAGCTTTATTTAATGTCACAATTTCTTGCGGATAAAACTCATTTTTCGTGTACGTTTCACCAAATTCAAAAGCAATATTATCAGGATTTACATTTCTTTTTAAATTCCCTTTTGAAGGCGCAACTTCAATGTTTTCGAAGGTTTCAATTGATTCAAAGGTAATTTCATAGCTACTTTTTCCTGAAGCTGGAAGTAGGATGCTTTCTCCAAAGCGCGGCAAACACGGTTTTCCTTTTTGTAGGCTTGTGATTTTATGAGTTTTATTGAAATCTACGAAATCAGAACCGTTGATACTTGTGTATTTGAAAGGTAAAATATCTGTCGAAAAATCAATAATAATTGTGTGAGAATTTGAATTTTTATTTAATTTAAAATTTTGAGAAAAATAAAAATTAATAGTTAAAATTGAAATTATTAAAAGGAAGCTTTTTTTCATTATAGTTTTGTTTTAGCATCATAAAATTAAGTTATTTTTCTGGAATTACAAATTTTTATTTTCTATTTTTCTTTAAAATGTATTTTTTACTGATTGATATGTATATTTTTACAGAAAAAAACAGAATTATGGAATTTGTACAAGAATTTTCTTATTTATTTGAAAAAGAATTAATTGAAGACATTAATAAGTCAAAAACAATTCGAAAGTTTAAGGAAGGTGATATTATTTTGGAAATGGGAGAGGCCATAAATTCGATTCCATTTATTATTGAAGGGGCAATTAAAGTTATCCGAGAAGATCAAAATGGTGACGAATTATTGCTTTATTACTTGGAATCTGGAGATACCTGTACGATGACACTTTCTTGTTGCTTGGGTAAAAAGAAAAGTAAAATCAAAGCTGTGGCTGAAGAAGATTCAACATTGTTATTTATCCCTATGGAAAAATCATCTGAATGGTTGGGTAAATATGAAAGTTGGAGAAATTTTATCTTCTCAAGTTATGAAGCAAAATTTACCGAAATGTTAGATGCGATTGATGCTTTGGCATTTTTTAACATGGAAGATCGAGTAATGAAATATTTAAACGATAAAGCAAAAGTATTGGGAAGCTTAGAACTTTCAAATACGCATCAACAAATTGCGGAAGATTTGCATTCTTCACGTGTTGTAATTTCTCGTGTATTGAAAAAATTGGAAATTGAAAAGCGTTTAGAAATCCAACGCAATAAAATCATTTTGTCAACTATATAAAATCTTAAAATCCTTTGTAACCAAGTCATTTCGCGCTTAGGGGGTGCCGTCACTTGATGTGGTTAGTTCATAACAATAATTTTTGACTTTAAGCAACAAAACTTCCCTGATAAAACGGTAGTGGTGAAACTTGAAGCGATGTTATGTTCTGGCTTTTTAATCACTTAGTTTGGTCGTTACTTTATTTCTCTTGATTTTTACGACATTTACATTTGACCATAATAAAAGAACACTATCAATTAATCTTAACCACAATTGGTCTTTTATAAAGACTTTATACTCTAATTTTAGGCCATTTGTATCAATTATTTCAATTTCATTATCTATTCCTTCTTTTGTCTTAAAAACACCAAGATTAAAACTGATTACGGAATCAACTGATGTTTCATTTATTCTAAATGTTACTTGTTTAATTATGTTTATTGGATAAAAAACTTCGATGTCATTGGTGAATATTTGTACTCCTTGATTTGAAATCACCAAATTCCCTATTCTTCTAAAATCCTCTACCTTGTATGATCGGAAAATATCAAAAAACACTAAACAAATCAAAATTATAGCTATTGACATGGTGAAAAAGTGAGGAGGATTCTTGTTTGAGTCATTAAAAATTGAAATAATTAAAACCACAAGTAAAGTTATACTTATAGAAAAAATAACTAATGTGCCGGTCGTTCTTTTTCTTTCAACTATTGGAATTATTATTTCAATATTATCGTTCATTTGTTGGATTTGGTTTTTTGAGCATAACTATTATAGTAAGTACTTTAGACTAAAATCCTAACATCCTAATATCCCAAAGTCCTAACATCCAACCCTCCTAAAGTCTAACAATAGTTCCTTTGTATTCTGATTTTTCGCCCTCTTCTGGATTTTTTAAACTTACTTTCCAAATAAATGATTTATTTACAGCAACCATTTCACCAGTGTTGCTATCAATTCCATCCCAAGCGTTTTCTGCTGAAGTAGATTTAAAAACAATTTTTCCACTTTTTGGATCAATAATTAATAGTTCAAACTGAACATCTCTTTTTTGTAAAGCGATTGGCATGAAACGATTATTTCTTGGGTCTAGATCTTCAGGGATAAATGCATTTGGTGCCAAAAGATTATAGGATTCCTCAATTTTGATGAGTTCAGATTTTTTGGAAACACATTGGTTCTCATCTGTTTGAGTTAAATTTACTAAATAATTCCCTTTGTTAAAAACAAGTAATTTTGTTTTTTCTGCTTGTTTTTGAATGGAACCTTTGTCTGATGACCAATTCGTGTTTTCATCAAAATATTTACTTTCTAATTCGATGTATGGTAAGCCTTTATCGTAAATTAATTCAGGATTGAAATCAAAATCTATTTTTTTTATTGAATGAACCTCAGCAACTTTCTTCAGACTTAATTCTGATTTTTGATCGTCGTATATAGGGTATTTGAAAAATAGTTCACCTTTTTCCTTAAATTCAATTTTTCTCTTTTCTAAACCAGGAATAATTGCCAAAAATTCTTCATTTTCATTTAGAACATAAAGTTTTTGAGAATTGGAATTATAAATCTCAATTTCGTCATTTAAACAATATTTTGACTTTATTTTTGGAAGAATAAACGGATTTTTTGAGTTTGGTTTTATCTCAGGAGAATCTTCTTCAATTTTATTTTCTTCGTTTGGATTAGTTTTTACTTCCTCAGTTTTTATGGCTGTCTCAGAATAAATTTCTATCGAATTTTCATCAGTATTTTGATTTTCAGTTAATATTGCGGTTGTTTTTGATTCGTTTCCTTTTATTTTTTCTTTAATAGTTTCTATTTCTTGTTGTTCTTTTTCAGAAATGTTAATTTTGTTTTTAATAGGTGTTTCTTTTTGAAGATAGAAAATAACACCAGTAATCAAACTTACCGATAATAATATGCTTGAAGCAATTTTTAGCTTCCAAAAGTTGTTTTTTGTTTGAGGAAGGACAGTATCCAATCTTTGAGAAAGTTTTTCCCAAGCAGCTGGATCGTAGGCTTCTTCGCCTTCTTGCAAACTTTTTTTAAAATCTTTAAAACTCATGACTTCGTTTTAATGTATTTGTTTTAATTTTTTATTAATAATTTCCTTCAATTTCAATTTTGCTTTTGCCAAGTTTGATTTTGAAGTTCCTTCGCTTATTCCAATTTTCTCAGCAATTTCTCTGTGTGTATATTCTTCAATATAAAATAAGTTGAAAACCATTCTATATGCGGGAGATAATTCTTGAATACTCTCAAGTGCAATATCCCGCTGAAATTCATATTCTAACTCGAAATCTTCTTCATTTTCATCCTCAGTTGACTTGTGATTTTCATGTAATTCTACAAAGTCATTTTTTTTATTTTTTCTAATAAAATCGATGCATGTATTAATCATTACTCGCTTAATCCAAGCGTCAAAGGAGCCAGTTAAGTCAAATGAATTTATTTTTTCAAAGACTTTTATAAATCCTTCTTGCGTCATTTCTTGCGCTGAATCTCTGTCAATTGAGTACCTCAAACAAACATATAACATCTTTCCGTAATAAAGTTGAAACAATTTTTCTTGGGCTTTGCGATCATTTGTTGCACAGCCCTCAATAATTGAAATAATTTTCTCTTTTTTATCCACTTTATCTTTTTTACTAACGTGTGTTTTGTTTTTTGGTTGCTTGTTTTCGTTTAAAGAACTTTAAAATTAAAAAAAAAATAGATTTTTCGCCCTCAATTCAGTAATTAGATGTAAATTTATGCCCAAATTTGAAATAAACTAAAAATGAAAGTAACCGTAGTAGGTGCAGGAAACGTTGGAGCAACATGTGCAGACGTTTTAGCAAGCAGAGAAATTGCAAACGAAATCGTTTTGCTTGACATTAAAGAAGGATTTGCTGAAGGAAAGGCTTTAGATATTTGGCAAACTTCTCCAATTAATTTGTATGATTCCAGAACTACTGGTTCTACAAATGATTATTCAAAAACTGCGGGTTCTGATGTAGTAGTGATTACTTCTGGTTTACCAAGAAAACCAGGAATGTCTCGTGATGATTTGATCGCAACCAACGCTGGAATCGTGAAAACAGTTACTGAGAACATCATTAAACATTCTCCAGATGCAATTTTAATCATTGTTTCTAATCCTTTGGACGTAATGACTTATTGCGCATATTTGAATGCAAAAGTTGATTCTAAAAAAGTATTTGGAATGGCTGGTGTATTGGATACTGCTCGTTACCGTGCATTTTTAGCAACTGAATTAGGTGTTTCTCCAAAAGATATTCAAGCGGTATTAATGGGTGGACATGGAGATACAATGGTTCCACTTCCAAGATATACTACTGTTTCTGGTATTCCAGTTACTGAATTAATTGCTGAAGAAAAATTAAACGAAATCATCGAAAGAACTAAGTTTGGTGGAGGTGAAATCGTAAAATTATTAGGTACTTCTGCTTGGTATGCTCCAGGTGCTGCTGCTGCTCAAATGGTAGAAGCAATTGTGCGTGACCAAAAAAGAATTTTTCCAGTTTGTGCTTGGTTAGACGGTGAATACGGAATGAAAGATATCTATTTAGGAGTTCCTGTAGTTTTAGGGAAAAATGGTATCGAAAAAATTATCGAATTACAATTAAACGATGATGAAAAAGCTTTATTAGAGGAATCTGCTAAAGCGGTAAAAGATGTAATGGTTGTTTTAGATAACATGAATATCAACGCTTAATTGCGTAAAAATAGTTGGTTAAACCGTCAGATTCTCTGGCGGTTTTTTTTATCCTTTTTTATTATTACTTTTGACTATTATTTTAAATTGTTTTCAAAGTGAGAATTAAATTTTTCAAAACTGCTTTTACCTTTCTATTTTTCACAATTTTACTTAATTCTTGTGGGAACAATAAACGCATCGTGTATTTTAATAATACAGAAGGGAAAACCTTAGATTCACTCTCACCATATTATTACTCTCCGATTTATCAAGTGAATGATAAATTAAAAATTCTTGTGAGTTCCAGTGATATTGAAGCTGTAAAGCCTTTCAATTTTAACCTTCAATATGTTGACAATAGGGATTATAACAATAGTGGACAAGGATCTGACAATAATACCTACATCATAGACCAAAATGGTGAAATTGATTTTCCCTTGATCGGAAAAATGAAATTGGAGGGATTAAATAGGTCACAAGCAATTGAGTTAATTAAATCAAAAATTAACACCTATGTTTCAGATTCACAAATCAATATTAGAATTGTTAATTTTTCTTATACGGTCTTAGGAGACGTTAGGACACCAAATAATTATTTTGTTGAAAAGGAATTTGTTACTGTTTTAGAAGCAATTGGAGGTGCTGGTGATTTAAGCTTTACTGCTAAAAGGAAAAATATTCTAATAATTAGGAATGAAAATGGAAAAAGAAGAGAGATAAAATTAGATTTAACATCAAAAAATATCCATGAAATGGAGGGTTATTACCTAAGACAAAATGATGTAATTTATGTGCAGCCAAATACTGCGGTTTCATCTTCTGTATTTTTGAGGTCTTATGCTAATATAGTTCTGTCTTCTATTTCAATTTTAACAACATTAATTTTACTTTTTTCAAATTAATATATGGAAAAATCCGAAGATATTTTCGAACAATTTGAGAGTCAGACTACTTTCAGAGATGCTTTTGATAAATACAAAGTGTATTGGAAATTGTTTTTGATTTCAATAACAATTTGTCTTTCAGTCGCTTATGTGATGTCTTTATATAAAGTTTCTATGTATGAAGCAAATGCAAGGATTTTGATTAAAGACAATGAGTCTCAAGGTTCACTTTCTGAGTTATCAGCTTTTGCAGATTTGGATTTATTGCAAGCAAAAAATAACGTTCAAAATGAGATAGAAATATTAAAGACTAAACGATTAATGGAAAAGGTCGTAAAGGATTTAAATTTGCGAGTTCAGTACTTTACAGAAAACGGACCAATATCAAAAGAACATTACTTAGCTCCGCCGCTTGTTTTTAATGCCAATGAAAATGATGGTTGGAGTGATGATTCATTTTCGGAATTTTATGTGAAAATTGTTTCTTTTTCAGAATATGAAATATCTGATTTACAAGAAAAGTTAATAGGGAAATTTGAGTTTGGAAAAAAAGTGACCACAAAGTATGGTAAATTCGTTTTTACACCTGCACAAATGAATCGAAAATCTTGGATAGGTTCTACAATTAAAGTAGTTGTTTCGACCTTAGATCAAACTGTGGGAAAATACCTAGGAATGTTGAAGGTGGAAAGTATGAGTACAAATGCAAACGTCATTCAATTAAGTATTCGCGACAATGTCCCTGAAAAGGCTGTGGATATTATCAATTCATTGATTAAGCAGCATAATCTTGATGCCATAGAGGATAAAAACCTGGTTACCAAAAACACTTCAGATTTCATTAATGAAAGAATGAATTTAATCTCTAAAGAGTTATCTGTTGTTGAGAATGATGTGGAAAGATTTAAGTCTAAAAATAAGCTGGTTAACATACCTTCTGAAGCAGAAATTACAATTCAATCTGAGTCCTACACTGAGCAAGAAATAATTAATGTAAATACGCAATTAAGTCTTGTAGATTATATGCTGGATTACGTAGTTTCTATGGGGTCTGAAAAAGCATTTATCCCATCAAATATTGGGATTGAAGATGCAACAATTGCATCATTAACAGGGCAATATAATCAATTGGTAATTGAAAAAAACCGTCTGTTAAAAACAGCGAGTATCAAAAACCCTGTTGTTATAAATATTGAAGAACAACTTACAACGCTTCAAAAAAGCATCAAAGAAAGTTTAAACAATCTAAAAGTTCCATTAGTTTACAGATTAAAGGCTCTCAATAAAAAGGACTATGAAAATAATTCTAAAATTTCAAAAATCCCAGGTTTTGAAAAGGATTATCGTAACATCGAAAGACAACAGCAAATAAAGGAATCTTTGTATTTGTATTTGCTTCAAAAACGAGAAGAAACTGCAATTGCATTAGCTGTAACCATTGCAAACACAAAGGTCTTGGATGATGCAAATGGAAGCGCGTACAAGGTGTCATCTCAAAAAAGAACCTTATTTTATTATGCACTTTTTATTGGTTTTATTATTCCTTTTGTTTTCATTTATCTAAGAGAGCTTTTTGACACCAAAGTACATACAAAAAATGATTTGGAAAAAATAAATATTCCATTTTTGGGAGATATTCCATTTACAAAGTCAAATTCAAAGGTTATTTCAGGATTAAAAGAGAACTCTAGTATTTCTGAAGCATTTAGGTTGTTACGAACACATTTAAATTTCCTCTTACCAAAAAATTCCGAGGGAGGGAAAACAATTTTTGTAACATCGACATTAAGTAAAGAAGGTAAATCTTTTATCGCTTTAAATTTAGCTGTAACTTATTCATTATCAAATAAAAAGGTTTTGGTTATTGAGATGGATTTAAGAAATCCTAAGATTTTGAAATACTTAAATATTGACGAAAAGATAGGGATTACAAATTTTCTAATTGATGATCAAATTCAAGTAAAAGATTTGATTTTTCCAAGTTCCGATTTCCCTAATTTGAGCGTACTGCCTAGTGGTCCTATTCCACCAAACCCCTCAGAAATGTTGATGAATGAAAAAATTCAAGAATTGTTTTCTTATGCCAGAGCAAATTTTGATTACATCATTGTGGATACCGCCCCTGTTGGAATGGTTGCTGATACTTTGCTATTAACTCAATTTGCAGATACTTTTGTATATGTTGTTAGAGCAAATTATTTGGATAAGAGATATTTGCGTGTTCCAAAAATTTTGGTGAACGAAAAGAAGATAGAAAATGTAAGTTTTCTACTTAATGGTTCAGATGAAAAGCGAGGTTATGGATATGGCTATGGATATGGTTACGGTTATGGCTACAAGGAAAACTAGAAATATTCTTTTATCTAGCTTGAATAGTAATTGAAAAGGGTATTTTAAAAAAATTAACAAACTTTTAATTGATTTTTGGCTTTGTATTGAGTAGATTTGTGTGTTTACAATAATTTAATGCATTTAAACTTTTCAATATGAGCTCACCAAAAATAAAAATTTTCAGTATAGTTTACTTTCTGTTTTTTACTCTGTTGATTAAGTCATTTAGCTTTTCACAAACTGTTCAAACATTCACTGCAACAGGAGCGGGGTCTTGGACAGCACCATGCGGAATTACTTCAATTACGGTAGAATTATGGGGCGCTGGTGGTGGAGGACAGAGGGTTTCTGGAAATAATTCAGAAGGTGCTGGTGGTTCTGGTGGAGGCTATATAAAGGCTACTTATCCTGTAACTCCTGGGGTGACTTATAATTACTTTGTAGGCACCGGTGGATCAGGGAATAGCGGACAAAACGGAACATCAACTTGGTTTGACAGTAATACAAAGTTACTAGCCATTTTTGGAAATGGAGCTGGAGCTACCATTGCATCAAATAATACCTTTGGTACAGTTACTAGTGCCCCGATTGCTGGAAATATAATAGATCCACCTGCGATCCCCATTTTCGATCATTATGGTGGAGATGGAGGAGCGGCAGAAGACCTTGCTAGTGATGCCAGTGGTGGTGGCGGAGCGAGCGGCGGATCATCAGATTTTGCTACAAAACATGCTTCTGGAACAACAGGTGGAACAGCTCAAACGGATGGATTTGCTGGAGTTGATGGCAGGAATAGTGCTGGTGTTGGAAGTGCGGGCAATATTGGTGCTGGCGGAGCTGGCGGTGTTAGAGCAGGTGGAGGTGGTGCCAGAAATGGAGGTGCAGGAGGAGACGGTCAAATTAGAATCACATATAATGGTTCAAATAATACTTCGTATTGTACTTTTACTGGTTTTTCAACAGTTGAACCTATTACAAATGTTACTTTTGCTGGAATTAACAATTCTACTTCAGGTGTTGTTAATGGAACGCCAGCTGTTCAAGATTTCACAACTTCAGTTTGTGGAGCAAGTGTTCAGACGGGTACAACAAACTCAATTTCTGTTTCTGGAAACACAGATGGTGCCTTTACTAATTATATTCGTGTTTATATTGATTGGAACCAAGACGGAGATTTTGCTGATGCTGGTGAGTCTTATGACATAGGTGCAATTTTTAACTGTGCAAGTTGTTCTGTAACTGGTAATATAGTTGTTCCGTGCTCAGCAACATTAGGTTCAACAAACATGAGGGTGGTAAAAACCTACAATGCATATCCTACTAGCTCTTGTGTTTCAGGTACAAATTGGGGGCAAACAGAAAATTATAGAATTTCTGTAACTGCTGGTCCAACAATGAATTTTACTTCACTTACTACAACTCAAAATAATGTTTCTTCTGTTACAAAAGGTTCTACAAATAACGAAATTATTGCAATTCCAATTGAAATGACTTCTGGTTGTCCTGCATTAAACGCTACTTCTTTTACAATAAATACTACAGGTACAACGAATACGGCAGATATTAGCAATGCTAGGATTTGGTATACAGGAAATTCTTCTACCTTTGCAACAACAACACAATTTGGTGCAACAGTTGGTTCTCCAAGTGGTTCTTTTAATGTTGTATCTTCACAGGCATTACTTTCTGGAATAAATTACTTTTGGTTGACTTATGATGTTCTTGCTGGAGCAACCACCTCGAATGTAATTGATGCGCAATGCACATCAGTTACCATTGGTGGTACTCCACAAATTCCATCTGTAACAACTCCTGTAGGAAACAGAACAATTCTCAATTCTAAAAATTGGGTAGGAATTGGAAGTGTCGGTCCTGGAAATAATTTTAATGATCCTGCAAATTGGAACCCTGTTGGCGTACCTGGCCCTACTGATGAGGCAATAATTACTTTGGCTTTAAATATGAATGCTACTATTTCATTGAGTTCAAATGTTACAATTGGAAAATTAACAATTCTAAATAATAGAACGAATGGTAGAACTTTAGCATTAGATGCTGGTACAAATAAGTTAACTATTAACGGTGATTTAAATGCAAATGTAAACGCTGGTGGAAGTGGTTCGGATATTTTGTCATTAAGAGTTGGAAACTCTCCTGGTGAAATTGAAATCGGCGGTAACACCATTATTGGTACAAATGGAAATGTTGATTCCTATATTGAATTTACAGGAAGTGCTGGTGGAACTACTACTGGTGATGTTACTTTTTTGGGTAATGTTACTTTTGGTGAAACATACTACCCTTTTGCTGGACAAATTGGAAGGTTTGTTTGGGATGGGGCAGGAAGTCAAACCATAACTACAAATGCTACTTACAATCCTCCACTAAATGGATCAATTGTGATTGGTGATGCAAATTCTCCAAATGTTTCCATTTCAACTTCTCAACCTTCAAACATTTCCATAAGTATAGCTACAAAAGATTTAATATTAAATAACAACAGTATTCTCAATTTAAATAATAAAACTTTAAATAAAAATGCTGCTGGAGGAAGTTTAGTAATGAATTCGACATCAACTCTGAAGTTAGGTGGAGCAACGGGAGGTCAAACTGGAAGTAATTTCCCTCTAAATTACACCACGATGTCCCTAAATCCTACATCAACTGTTGAATACGATGGGATAATTGCTCAAACCATATTTGCAGGTGTTCCAAACTATGGTAATTTGACCTTAACTAATAATGCCATAAAATCCGCTACGGCGGCTTTAACAATTGCAGGTAATTTATTGATTAATAATACCTCTACTTTTAATAGTGGTACATCCTTGACACATAATTTGGCTGGAAATTTTACAAATAATGGTTCATTTACTTATACCACTGCAAACACCATGAATTTTAATGGGAATAATGCTTTGCAAACTGTAAGTGGTACATCAACAACAGGATTTTTTAACGTAATTGTAAATAAGGGAACTGCATATACAAATATTTTAGATATAACCTCACTGATTACTTTAAATAATGCAACAAATCCTTTAACATTGACTAACGGATCTTTTAGACTTTCTAGCACATCAACAATTTCGCCTTTTTCAACTGGTGCAGGAGCAACAATTCCTTCAACAGCTGGGCTTATTAATAATGGAGGCACAATAAACAGTGCCAATTTTAGTTGGACAAATAATGGATTGGTACAAAACATTTTAGGTACAACAAATATTGGTACTAACTCTGGGAATTCTATTTCTAATTCAAGTACAAGTTTATTTGATGTGCAAGGAGGTATCATTAATGTTGCAGGTAGAATTGAAAATACGGGAGGTACATTTTCCCAAAGTGGTGGCACAATCAACTTAACAACTGTGGGAAATACTAGTGCTACAGTTGGAAATTTTCACATGTCGGCAACAAGTCCTGTAAGTATTTCTGGAGGAACAATAATTATTAGAAATCCGAATACCAACGGAACACCATTTAACTCTATTCACTTAGTTTCTGGTGCAGGAGCAAAAAATATTACAGGTGGAACGTTCCAAATTGGAGATGCTAGTACACCTGCAGCGCAAACATTTTTGGTGAACTCACCAGTTAGTTTATTTAATTTCACAATTAATTCCACAAATTCTCCAGTTGTCAGATTAGCGACAAATAATTTAACCATTGGAGGAGTTTTAACCATGAATGGTGGAAATATAGATGGTGCAACGAATGGATTAAATGTGTTGGTTACAAATGCCAATACAAACGCTATTGTTCGAACAAGTGGTTTTGTAAATCACAATTTACGCAGAGCAATAAATACAACGGCTGTTGCTTATGATTTTCCAATTGGTTTTTCAACAAACTATCAGCCAACTTCGTACACATTTACAAACTTGACCCCAGGAGACTTGATGGTTTTAGCGGTAAACGGCGATGAACCAAACTTAGCAAGTGCTGATATGGATCCTTCATTTAATGTAAATGCTTTTTGGACTTTGACTGCAAGTGGAGGTTTGGCCTCTACAAATTATTCAGGAACTCTAAATTATCAATCTGCATTAAATGATGATTTAGGTGAAGTTGGAAATTATATTTTAGGAAAATACAATGCCACATGGTCGTATCCAACGATTTCAGGAACAATAACTTCAACTATCGCTTCGTTTACTGGGGCATCAGGCTTTGGAAACTTTTCCGTGGGAAGATGTAGAAATTTACCTACTGCTTCAACAGCTGGAAATGTGGATGTTTTTGTGGGAGATTATCATACAGTGGTGGGAGCAACAGCAACAAATGGAACAATTCAATGGACTGAAAATGGTGCAGGATTGTTTGACGAGGTTTGGTTTCCTGTTGATAATGATGAAACAGTTGCGCCAACCTACATGGTTTCCGAAGCAGATTGGGGGAATTCAGTTACTTTAACCATGACAGTAACCGGACTTGGTGGATGCTCCTCAAAAACTGCAACAGCCACTTTAAACTTAAATGTCAATGCTGAGCCAGGTCTTTGGCATTACCAATGCGGAACCACAACTCCTTATATTGATGAATACATTTATAATT
>CAZHLZ010000028.1:0-17917 GCA_964532475.1 uncultured Chitinophaga sp. | reverse complement strand
CATTAGGATTTACAAAGCTAATTTACTAATATTTTTCTAATGCGTAATCTGGGTTAAACCAATTTTGAAAAATTAAAGGAAACAAAAAAAGGGATTTTTCAATCCCCTTCTATCATTTATTTTTTAGATAATTAACTTTATTGAAAAGCAATGGTTTTTTATTCAAAAGATAAAACTCCATATTTCTCTTTTTTTCCGTAAAGTAAAACCATCAACATTTCTTTCTTGTTGTAATCTACTGAGAATTTTTTCGGAACAGCATAAGCCTTTGTTTCTTTTCTATCGAAGAATGTTTTTCTTGTCAAATCACCACTTGCCAATTCTATTTCAACCAAACTTACGGTATTTGTTTTTTTACGGTAACTTGTTGGGTAAAAACGATTGTTGTCATCCACAAATTTCCCACTCTCGTCATAATTTTTCAGGTTATCATTAAAAAGAATGTTTAGTTTGTCATTTGTGACAAAACTAGCAATAGAGCTAAAGAAACCACCATCATTTCTTGAAATTTGAGTTTTTTTGATTTTTTTCATCCATTCAAATTCACCACTTGCTTTGATTTTGTATACAATTAGGTCGTTGTAATAATAGGTGTATGTAGTAGTGGTTGCGCCAGTTTTTGGGTCCGTTGTTGTTGTTACAACGACATAATATTGTTCTAACATTCCAATCATACTTCCATCAGCTAAGGTAAGAATATCTCTTACGTCATACTCATAAAGAGCAGGCTCACCTTTACCTTTTTTCTCTTTTTTTGCTGCTTTTTCTTTCTGACGGTCAGACCAACCTTCTGTTATAAAATCTTTTCCAAATGGATTCCATCCTTCGTTTAACATTTTTTTCTTGTTAAAATCTAATTGAAAGTAAAAAACACCTTTTATTCCAACTGATTTTTTCTCTCCATATAAACCTGTGAAACTCATGATTCTGTTGTTATCAGAAGAGAATGAAAGATCAGAAATTGTTTTTCCGTTGTTAAATTCTAATTCAAATTCTTCCAAGCCATCAGGAGTTACTTGCATCAAAATAATTTTGTCAAGGTAGGTAGCAGATTTGAATATTTTTTTTGTTTCATCTTGTTTGTAAACTTTCGCAGCCAAGAAAAAATCACCTGTATTTGATAAATAAGTATTTGAAATTGAAACACGATTTGATTCGTAAGGTAATTCATAAGATCCTTCTGAAATGGTTTCGAATTCTGCGTCAAATACTGCATAACCAAATTTGTCTTTTTCTTCTTTTGAACCAGGGATTTCATAGTTTACACACATAAAATCTTTGTTTTCAGACTGATAAACGTTGAATACTCCTTTTCTTTTCCAGCCTTTAGGCATTTTGTAGGAAATAATTTCTTTAGGAAGACCAATTGGTTTACATGTATTATCATATTTTTGATAATAAATCGTGTTTTCTCCATCTTTTTTGTCAGAAATGAAAACCACAGGAATATCGTTTGCAATCGCAATACTCTCTACAATACCAGTTCCGTTCTCTAATTTTGCTGAAACCTTTCCTTTGGAAGTTACCGCAAAATTTGAATGTTTACTTAAGTATAATGTTGGGAACATTCTTGGTCCCATATAACGAGTTGTGTAATAATCTGAATAAGAAACAGGGAAAACACTTGAAACTCGACCTTTTACAGGCATTAATTCACTCCATTTTACGTCGTATTGTGCGAATGCTCCGATACAAATACTTAAACTTAAGGCAATTAGGATTTTTTTCATAAATAGTTTTAAAAAATTAGTTTACAAGTGTACGAAAATTATTTGATTAAATCAATTCCTGTATAATTTTGTGGGGAAATTAATTTCAATTCGGACTTCAGTTTATCAGAAATATCCAAGTTTTCAATAAAGAAATGTACAGATTCCATAGTGGTTGCTTCGTTTTTACGTGTTAAGTTTTTCAGAGCTTCATACGGCTTTGGAAAGCCTTCTCTTCTTAAAATTGTTTGAATTGCTTCAGCAACTACTGCCCAGTTGTTTTCTAGATCATTATCTAATGCTAATTCGTTTAACACCAGCTTGTTTAAACCATTTAAAGTTGATTTCAAAGCAATTAATGAATGACTCAAAGGAACACCAATCATACGTAAAACTGTTGAATCTGTTAAGTCACGCTGTAATCTGGAAACAGGCAATTTTGCAGCCAAGTGTTCGTATAAAGCATTTGCAATTCCAATATTTCCCTCCGAATTTTCAAAGTCTATTGGATTTACCTTGTGTGGCATGGCAGAAGAACCAATTTCACCTTCTTTCAATTTTTGTTTGAAGTAATCCATAGAAATGTACGTCCACATATCTCGGTTCAAATCTAAAATGATGGTATTTATACGTTTCAGAACATCAAACAAAGCAGCTAAATTATCATAATGATCAATTTGAGTGGTTGTTTGACTTCTATTTAAGCCCAAAATATCGTTTACAAAATGATTTGCAAATTTTACCCAATCAACTGATGGATAAGCCACATGATGCGCATTGAAATTTCCTGTTGCACCTCCAAATTTAGACGAAAATGGAATTGAAACTGCTTGTTGTAATTGGATTTCTAAACGTTCACTGAAAACTTGAATTTCTTTCCCTAATTTTGTTGGAGACGCTGGTTGACCGTGAGTTTTAGCCAACATTGAAATGTCTTTCCAAGCGTTTTTAAGTTCGTTAAGCTTTTGAATTAATTCATTTACAATCGGGAAAAATTCAGCAAATAAGCCATTTTTTAAGGACAAAGGAATACTTGTGTTGTTGATGTCTTGAGAAGTTAAAGCGAAATGAACAAATTCAAGGTGTTGACTTTCTCCGAGTTGTGTAATTTTCTCTTTTAGGAAGTATTCAACGGCTTTTACATCGTGATTCGTAGTTTTTTCTGTGTTTTTAATCCACATTGCATCTTCTTCCGAAAAATTCAGGTAAATTTCCTTCAATTTATCAATTTTATCCTTTGGGAAATTGTTTAATGGTTCAATTCCAAGTTCAATTAAAGCGATAAAATATTCCACTTCCACCAAAACACGGTACTTGATTAATCCAAACTCAGAAAAGTATTGTGCTAATTCACTTACTTTTGATCTGTAACGTCCGTCTACAGGGGAAATAGCGGTTAATTCATTCAAATGCATATCGAAATTTTTTGCAAAGATAGTTAAAAAAAGACTTTGAAAATTTCATTTTTCGCGTTTACTCAATCGATTTTAGAAGTGAAGCAAGTTTTTTAAAGAAATACGAAGTAAATTAATATTTTGGAAAGTTTTGAGTTTGAAATTGAAAACAGAAAAGAAGTATTTCACCTTTTTCTCCTAAAAAGAATCATTCCATAAGTGAAAATAATTACTTTTGTATGTGCGTTTTTTTAGTGAATTTATTATTGGCGTTAAGTCCTATTGGGATGCGTTTTTGTTTATTCGAAAGCACAAACTTTATTGGTATGTAATTCTACCTGCAATTTTAATGTTAGGGATTTATCAATTCGGTTATTTTATGAGTACGCGCGTTTTTACAACAGAAGTTCACAATATGAACGATATTGTGTGGTACTTGATTAAATTGTTTTTGGAGATTTCAATTGCAGTTTTATTGATGAATTTCTCGAAATATCTAGTAGTTGCAATTTTATCGCCCTTATTGGCTTACCTATCCTTGAAAACAGAGCGTATTATCACAGGAAATACGTATAAATTTGATTATGCACAGTTTTTAATTGACATTAAACGAGCAATAAAATTGGTTACAAGAAATTTTATGTGGTACTATTTTTTCTTTTTAGTGGTACTTTTGATTTCCTTTCTTTTTTGGGATAAACCCAATGAAAGTCCCGTTTTTTACCTAACTTATTTCATAGGTTTTTATTATTATGGTTTCAGTTTTGTAGATTATGTCAATGAAAGAAGGAAACTTACGGTCGATGAAAGTATTATTTTTATGCGAAAACACCGCGGTTTAGCCATAGGAATAGGATTAATTTATTCTTTGTTAATTCTTGTACCTGTGAAATTAAGTGCTTTATTTGGATGGTATCGTTTTTTTGATGAACCCTTAACTGTTTTTACTAATTTTGTGGCACACTTTTTTCTATGGTTTTGCGCATCCTTTGCCCCAATTTTAGCAAGTGTTGCTTCCACTTTGGCGATGGATAAGATTGTAGGTTTGAAAAAATAAGTATATTTGAAACTAATCTTGTTTTAACTACCTATTCAAACAAGAAAAGATAAAATTTGAAAATAAAAATAAATGGAAATGAAAAAAATAGTACTGATTCTTATTGTCGTAATATTTAATTTTTTGACATTGAATGCGAAAAGTATCGATGCCCCTCAAGATACAACAACCAAAATTGTAGACAAAACTTCGGCTCTATTGTTAATGGAAGAAGGGAAAGCGTCTTACATGGATGGAAAATACAAGGAGGCATTAAATAAATTTCGATTGGCTTATAATAAAGATCAGAACAATTTTTATTGCTCTTATTGGATTGGAATTACACATTTTAGAATGAATAATTTTGGTTATGCCCTTCAATATGGAAAGCAGGCTGAAGAAATTCGTAATGCTACTAAAAAATCAACAGATGATGAGCAAAATGTGGATGTTGCAGAATTATTGGCATCAGCATATCATCGATTAAATAAGATTGATTCTGCCATGATTTATTACACCTATACCTCAAATAAACTGACAAAACAACGCTTGAAAGATTTAAGAATTAAAGAGCGAATGGATGAATGTTCTTTTGTTTTGGCTCAAAATGCAGAAAATAAAGTGGCAAAAAGAAAATTATTACCAAGTGAAATAAATTCGGGGTATCATGAATACGCACCTATTCTAACAAATGGAGGAAATATCCTTTATTTTACTTCAAGACGTGAAAATACTACTGGTGGGCAAAATAATCCCGATGATGAACAGTATTTTGAAGACAATTACCGCGCAAAATGGAATATGGAAGATCAAATTTGGGATAGTGTTAGCAATAAATTAGATAGAATAAATTCTGATGGATTTGATTGCATATCCTTTATTTCTGAAGATGGTTTATCTGGTTTGATGACTTTAAACTCAACTGAGTCGAACCAAAAAATAAAGACTTCAGGTTCAGATATTTGTGAAATCACCTTGACGAATAAAGGGAAATGGGCTACTCCAAAATTGATAAAAAATAAATCAATCAATACTTCCTTTTTTGATGGTGCAGCAACAATGACAGCCGATGGTAATACGATGTATTTTGTTTCTGATCGTAAAGGCGATAAAAGTATGACAGATATTTACGAAGTCAAAAAAGTTGGTAATGAATGGGGGAAAGCAATTCCCGTTTCAGATAGTATTAACACTGAAATGCGAGAAACCACGCCTTTTATTACGCCTGATGGACAGTTTTTATTTTTTAGTTCTGAAGGACATTTAGGAATGGGAGGTTATGATATTTATGTTTCAGAAAATTTAGGAAAAACCTGGTCGAAGCCAATCAATTTAGGTGCTGAAATAAATTCTGTCAATGATGATACACATATTCAATATTATCCAAAATTGAAAAAAATTGTCTTTGCAAGCAGCACAATTGATAAATTTAAGTCAAGCATGGATATTTATGAAGTGGAATTAAACGATTACAAATTACCGATTAAGGAGTAATTGAGGATTGATCTAAAAAGGATTTTTTTTTGAACAAAATTTCAGCATTGATTTTGATGGGCGGAAAATCTTCTCGAATGTTTGAAGATAAAGCCAACATTGTATATCATGAAAAAGCACAATTTGAGCATTTGTATGATTTATTGAAACTTTTTTGCGAGGATGTTTATTTGTCTACTAATCAAGATTATAATTCATTTCCTTTAATAAAAGATAATCCAGAATTTGGGGAAATTGGACCGATGAACGGAATTTTGTCTGGTTTTAAGCAAGATAAAACATCTCTTTTAGTGATTGCAGTAGATTATCCTTTGTTTTCTAAGGAAGAAATTCAAAATTTAATTTCACAGCGTGATGAAAATTTCCTGGCTAGTGTTATTTTTAACACAGAAAGTCAATTTTTCGAACCATTTTTGGGGATTTACGAATTTTCCATATTTGAAATGTTAAAGAATGAAATGAAAATTGGAAATTATTCCTTGCAAGCGATTTTAGCAAAAAATGATGTGAAAAAGGTTGTTCCATTAACCGTTAATTCATTAAGGAATTGCAATACTGTTGAGGAGAAAAATCAACTAATTCAAGAGATTTATGCAGGAAAATGAAATAACAAAACGAGAAATATTTTCCTTTCAAGGAAATGCTTTTGAAAAGAAATTAGATTTTATTGCAGTAGAAGAAACACTTGAAATTAGTTTGGGCTTTTGGGAAAATGATGCGTTTGTTTCGAAAAATATTTCCATAACTATGCGAACTCCAGGAGCTGATCGAGAATTGGCTGTTGGATTTTTGTTTGGAGAAGGAATTATCAAAGACCCAAGTGAAATTGAAAAATTTGATTCTCAAGAAAATAAGGTCTTGATTCAGTTGAACAGGGGAGTAGTATTTGAACTAAAAAATATTGAAAGACACTTTTACACTTCAAGCAGTTGTGGAGTCTGCGGGAAATCTTCTACAGATGCAGTTAAAATAGTTTCAAACTCGCAAAAAAACGAATCTATTTTTAGCTTAAACGCTGAATTGATTTTGTCCTTGCCTTCAAAAATGAAAGATAAGCAAGTCAATTTTCAACAAACAGGTGGACTTCATTCTTCCTCATTCTTCAGTGAAAAAGGAGAATTTATAGCACTTTATGAAGATGTTGGAAGACACAATGCCTTGGACAAATTAATTGGCTCCGCATTTTTAAGTGGAAATTTACCATTCAAAAATCAAATTTTATTGTTAAGCGGAAGAATTAGTTTTGAATTGGTACAAAAGGCTGTTTTTGCTGGGGTTTCTGTCATTTGTGCAATTGGAGCTCCATCTTCTTTTGCAATTGATTTGGCAAAAGAATTCAACATTTGTTTGATTGGCTTTTTGAAAAAAGATTCTTTTAACGTTTATCACGGCAGTGAAAGATTTCTTTGAAAATAATAGATTTAATTGCTAAATTTGTTTAAAAATTGCCATGAAAATTCGAATTAAAGGAGATTCCATTCGCTATCGTTTGTCAAAATCTGATTTAGAAAAATTCTACCATGAATTTTATTTGGCAGAATTAACTCATTTTCCTAATACTGAATTAATTTATTCTTTAAAAGCAAACGATTCTAAAGAGATATCAGCGGATTTTCAAGATAATGAAATTTGCATAATTTTTCCAAAAAGTGAGTTAGAAACTTGGTTTAACACTGAAAAAGTCACTTATCAGCATATTCAAAAATTCGAAGGAAAAGAATTAAAAATATTATTGGAAAAGGATTTTGTGTGCATTGATAATGTAGAGGAAGACCAATCCGATAATTTCCCAAATCCAAATTTAATCTGTTGATTTTGAGTGATTCGAATAAAAATAAAATCCCAAAAGCTGAACCACCAGAGTCATTCACAGGACTAAATTTAGGTGAGCCAAAAGAGTTTGCCGCAGGTTTTCCAGCCGTTGTTTCTAGTTTGCAGCATGTTTTTGGCGAAGTAGGAGTGCTAAAAGGATTGAAAGCTTTGTCTAAATTAAATCAAAAAGGGGGAACCGATTGTCCTTCTTGCGCTTGGCCTGATCCCGATGATGATCGAAGTACAATTGCAGAATATTGCGAAAATGGAGCCAAGGCAATTGCAGAAGAAGCTACTCAAAAGAAGTTATGTTCTGACTTTTTCCAAGAAAATTCAGTTTATGATTTGTCATTGTTGAGCGACTATGAAATTGGGAAAAAAGGTCGCATCGCCCAACCAATGTATCTGAGAGAAGGAGGGACGCACTACGAAGAAATATCTTGGGAAGATGCATTTCAGAAAATTGCGAGCAAATTAAATACTCTTGCTGATCCAAATGAAGCAGTTTTTTATACCTCGGGCAGAACAAGCAACGAAGCCGCATTTTTGTATCAACTTTTTGTGCGTGAATTTGGAACAAATAACTTACCTGATTGCTCCAATATGTGTCATGAATCGAGTGGAGTTGCGCTTAATGAGAGTTTGGGGATTGGAAAAGGGAGTGTTAAATTAGAAGATTTTTATCATACGGATATTATTTTGATATTAGGTCAAAATCCAGGGACAAATCACCCACGAATGTTAAGTGCTCTTAAAAAAGCCAAGAAAAATGGAGCAACAATTATATCAATAAATCCATTGGTAGAAGCAGGTCTTGTAGCATTTGCAAATCCACAAGAAATCAAAGGTTTTTTTAATGTCGCAACTAAGTTAACAGACATTTATTTGCAGGTCAAAATCAATGGAGACATGGCTTTATTGAAGGCGATTATGCTTCGTTTGTTGGAAGAAGATGGAAAGTCGAATCAAAAGGCTTTTGACCATGATTTTATTGAAAAAAACACTGCATCCTATTCTGACTTTGTAAATAATTTAAGATCATTTGATTATGATGAATTGATTCGCATTTCGGGAGTTTCAAAGGACGAAATCGAACATGTAGTTTCAATTCTAAAGGAAAAAAAGAATATTATTGCTTGTTGGGCAATGGGTTTGACACAGCACAAAAATGCGGTTGAAACCATTCAAGATGTGGTAAATCTCCTCCTCCTGAAGGGAAGTATTGGTAAACCATTTGCTGGAACTTGTCCCGTGAGAGGCCACAGTAATGTGCAAGGCGATCGAACGATGGGGATTTACGAAAAACCAAGTGCTTCATTTTTAGACGCATTAGAAAAGAATTTCGGAATCAATGCTCCTCGTGATTATGGTTATGATGTGGTGGAGGCAATCGAAGCGATGCATGAGAAAAAAGCAAAGATGTTTTTCTGTATGGGAGGAAATTTTTTGTCAGCTAGTCCAGATACAAACTATACAGCAGAAGCCATGCAAAACTGTGAATTAACGGTTCAAGTATCAACAAAATTAAATCGTAGTCACTTGATTCATGGGAAGGAAGCACTAATTTTACCTACCTTAGGAAGAACTGATATTGATGAAATTGATGGTGAAAAACAATTTGTAACGGTTGAAAATTCAATGGGCGTTGTCCATTCAAGTAGAGGAAGTTTGACAGCAGTTTCTGAAAATTTACTGAGTGAAATAAAAATAGTTTGTTATTTAGCGAAAGCAACATTTGGTTCAAAAAGCACCGTAAATTGGGATTTGTTTCTTTCTAATTACGAAGCAATTCGGGAAGCCATTGAAGCAACAATTCCAGGGTTTGAGAATTTTAATGAACGAATTAAAGCTAAGGAAGGATTTTATTTGCCAAATTCAGCAAGAGAAAATCAATACACAACTTTTTCTGGAAAGGCGAATTTTACAGTTTCTAAAGTAGAAGAAATTCCCTTGAAGGAAAATGAATTTTTGATGATGACAATCAGAACACATGATCAATTTAATACCACAATTTATGGTTTAAATGACCGTTACCGTGGCATTTTGAATGAAAGAAGGGTTGTTTTAATGAATAAGGAAGACATTAAAAAATCAAACGTAAAACATCGTGATTTGGTGGATATCTACAATTTTTCTGATGGTGTTGAACGAGTTGCACATATTTTTATAGTAATTGAATACAACATTCCTAAACAATGTGTAGCTACTTATTTTCCAGAAACAAATGTATTAGTTCCAATAAAATCGACCGCAAAAAAGAGTAATACTCCGACATCTAAGTCTGTGGTGGTTGAGATTCGAAAGAGAGAAAAATAGTACATGTTTGCTTTTGAGTTAATCGCTTGATTATTAGTTTTTTATTCGTTTACTATCAGTTTAGCAACGAATATCTAATTAATTATCAATTGTTTATAAAAATGGATTTTCCAGGTTTATGCTTTTTTTTACCAATAAGTGAAGAAAATTTGCTTTTGAACTAGTTGTTTGATAGTCAGGTGGTTATTGGTTTTTATCGGTTTGTGAACGAATTTATAATTGATAATCAGTGTTTTATTTTTAATAAGAATTTAACTCCATCTCAGTAACACATGTTACCTTTCTAAAAAAGCATTTGATTAATTTTGTAAAAAGTTAGATTTTAATATTATTTCTTATCCTAACATCAGATTACAACATTAAAGTCGCTAAACATTAATAAAAATACTATATGATAAAAAGAATTACACAAAAATGGACCTTTACTCGAGTTCTATTTGCAGTTTTGGGTTTTACGTTAATCATTCAATCTAGCATGAGATTCGAATGGTTGGGTGTTTTTATTGGATTGTATTTTGCAGCAATGGGAATTTTTGCCTTTGGCTGTGCAGGAGGAAATTGTTACGACGGAAATTGTGAAGTAAAAGAGAAATAAATTCCCCTTTTTTTATTGTAAGGTAATTAGACCACAAAAAAACAACAGATTCAATACTTAATAAATCGTTGACTGATAGTTTCGTTCATAACTGTTTCAACGACAATAAAATAAATTCCAGCATTAAGTTTTGAAACATCAATTATGTTGTTTAAGTTTTGATTTTCAATAGTTTGAATTGTTTTCCCTATGGAATTTATTAATTTTATTAATTGAATAGGATTATTTTTATTTTCATTGATTTTAATCGTTTCATTATTCAAATTCTCTAAATAAATAATTTCAGATTTTGATTTTTCAATTATTTCCACATTTTCTTCGCAAGCACTATTTGTATCAGGGTACAAAATTTCGCTATCTTTATTCATACAAATTAAACTTGTAATCCATTCGAAAGGAAAGAGTGGGCCAAGTAAACCAGCGGTACTTCCGATGCCTTCTATAATTTCATACGAACAATTTTGTATTCTAAATCGTTTGTGATAAATTCCATTTATTAATAGTGAATCAATATCTTGAATAATTGCAATAAAGGCTTCATTTGCCTCATTTTTTGATAGTAAAGAGTTTAATGTATCCCCAATTTGTTGGTTGAAGTCAAATAATATCTTTTCTTGAATACTGTCTTTTTCAATGAAATAAACTTTTCTCTCAGAGTTATCTTGACGAATTAAACCACCATTTGGTAAGCCGATGAATCCTTGACAAAAACAAAACGGTTATCCGTAAAAATTAACTTTTTTATAGGTAATTCCGTTGTAAAGGGAATCATTTTCGGTTTTGCAGATTATTTCCCTGCTGCAAATACATGCGGGTTCGCCTCCACCTTCACTTATTCTCCAAAAAGTATTTTCTAAAGGAATTGGGATATAATTTTGGGCATTTAAATAATTAAAAGCCAACACAAAGTAAAAAAGTAGATTGATTTTCATAATTTCACATGTAATTATTTCAAACGAATATAAATAATATTATACAAAAAAGCAAATAAGTAAAAGCTAAATTCTCAAATTTAACCGAAAATCAAAAAAGTCTATTGTTGAATTGTGAATTTTTCAGTGTGAAAGTTTTGATAATCTTCTGAAATAGTGATTGTTAATTCTTTATTGTAGAGTGTTTTATCGATATTTAAACGGTTTACGTTTTTTCCCATTTTTGATTTGGCTAATAATCCTTCATCAATAATTTTTCCTAGACTATCTGTAATATAAAAATATATTTCCGATTCTTTTTTTAACTCAAATTCTACACTAATCATTCCTTTTGCAGGATTTGGATAGATTTTAAATTGAAAGTTTTCTTTTTTTGAAACAGCTTTTAAAGCATTTTCATTTTGAACTAAATATACCTCATATAAACTTGCATCAGCATGTGTTAAATCAGTTTCATTATCCGTAAATGCACTAATACTTGAACTTTCTATTCCACCAAATAGATGACCGATTTTAATGGAGTCACCCTGGAGTTGATTTAACGAAATTAGTTCATTTTCAATAAGTTTTATGTTTTTTAGTGGGAAAAATTCCGCACCTGCGCCTTTTAAACTTGGCATTTCTGAAAGAAATTTAAATTCTTCAAAATTGTTATCTTTATTTTTTAATAGGCTAATGGTTTTCACAAAAGGCACATTTTTATCATTAATTAGTGTATCATTTCGATAAAAATATTGACTAATTCCTCCAAAAAAAACTGTATAATTGCTGTGTGTTAATTCATCGTAAAATAAGGCTTTGGCGGAATGATAGTTGCTTAAATATTGATTAAAATTGGTGTGAGCCTGATGCTTATCGGCGTGAATCGACACTGGATAAAGAAAGGGTAAATCTTCCGTAAGTTGAAAAACACCAGATGAAATCAATAAATATTTTTCATTTGTATTTGAGATTTGTGGTAATAAATTATAATCTCTTCTATGTAAATGAATAGGATCGACCACTTTTTGATCAAATTGAAGCGTCAAATTTTCAAGATCAATAATTTTAAATTTTTGAATTCCATCTGAATAAGTTTGTACAAATGTGGGATTATCTCTTGGATTATATCTTCCTGTAAATCGTTGACCACCAACAAGATAATAAGTATCGTCAATCTTATTTAAATTCCCACCAGTTATAGCTAAATCTTGATTTTCTATTTGTTTAAAATCATTTGTAATAGCCTCATTATTAATGACGTGAGTAATTAAGTTAGGGATATTCACACGAGTTAGATAAGGAAAAGTGACATGGTCTGCACGAGAATTTGAATAAGCATATCCCCCAATTATCATTAAGTTTTCTCCTTCTTGAAAATAGTTCATATTACTGCTTTGTAGTTGCTCTGCCAAATTCACACTTAATGAACTAAGTTCTTTTTTCCAGAATTTTCGGTTTTCCAAGTCAATTACAAAAATACTATCGTTGTTTTGTGAATTTGGAAAAGAATTGAAGGGTTGTCTTGGATGAACCCCATCTTTACGTCCACCAAAAATGACTATTTTATTGTCAAATTTGGCCCAAGCGTATGAATGTATTCCTACAATTCCATTGATATTTATTGGTTTTAAAAGAATTTCGTAATTGAAATTTTGTGAATAAATACAATTAAATAAAACTATAAAGACGAAGGTAATTTTGATTTTCATTTTATTTTTTTTGCAAATTTAATCTTAAAAGCCACTAATCAATGTAACAATTGCTACAAAAAAAGTTGATTTTAGTCAGTTTTTACGCAAATTTTTATGATTTCTTCTGAATTGTTTGTTGCAATTGCTTGCCTAGAAATCTTTAGACCAACACACCACAAAATTGTTTCTTCATCATGAACAATGAAAACATTTTGCTTCTGTATTGTTGAAATTTTTGCATCTTTAATAATGTCAGAAATTAATTGAGTTCCTTTCATTCCAAGTGAAGAAATTCGATCTCCTTTTTCCCATTTTCGAATGCTTATTTCACCATTAATTTTTTGCTTATCGACATAAATTTCATTCTTCGAGAATTTGTTTGGTAATTTTTCACATTTTTCAAGTAGCAATTGTGCAGTTTTTTCCTCGATATTTCGTTCACAGATTAAAAAATGTTCCTTTTCATTGATAAAGAAATGTGTCGTTGAACTAAGGATTTTTCCCTTAGAGGAATGCTGCAACTTTTGTATTTCAGAGAGTTGAGATGATTTGAAATTGAAGTTTTTAACAAGTGCTATTTTCTGCTCAAGATTCAGTGAATTATAGCTAGCAAAAGGTAAAATTCCATTTTTGATAATGGAATCTCTAAGTTCTATAATAGAATTTTCAATTTCTATTACTTCTTTCTGAAATTGATTAATTAATATTTGAATGGAATCTCTTAAACTTGGAATTTTTTCCATCATCAAAGGAATAAATTCATTTCTTAAGCGATTTCTCGCGTATTTATATGAAAAATTTGAAGAATCTTCCCGCCAAGTAATATTTTTCGAAAGTGCATACTTTTTGAGATCTTCTTTGGTAAAAGCTAGAAATGGCCGAAGAATTTGCTTATTTTTCTCCAACATACAAGCCATTCCAAGATTCCCAGATTTTCTAGCAAGATTTAAATAAAAAGTTTCAATTTGATCATCTAAATGGTGGCCGAGTAATAAAATTGAGTTTTTGTCTTTTAAGAATTCCTCAAACCATTTATATCGGAAATTACGTGCGAAAAGTTGGATATTTTCTCTTTTCTCTTTGAGAATTTCCTGAGTCTGAATAGAATTTTTTTTTACTGGAATATTTAATTTTTTGCCCAATTCTAGTACAAATAATTCATCCCCAATGGACTCTTCCTCTCTTAAGTTGTAATTAATATGCAGTAAGGTACATGAATTTGAAATATTTGCGAAGAGATGCGCGAGAAGTGTTGAATCTAAGCCACCACTGCAGGCAATAAAGATGTTTTTATCCGCAAGGAATCCCCAATTTTCTTGAATATTTTCAATTTTTTGTATCATTGAAAATATCAATTATTTTTTTAATTTTTATTTGACACTCTTCAAATTCACTTTCTTCATCTGAATTAATTGTGATTGCGCCACCAACAGATGCTGTCAAATTTTTTTCTTTTTTATTATAAATCAAAGATCGAATGACCACATTTAAATCAAAATCACCATTTGGAGCAATGTAACCAATTGAACCTGAGTATATTCCTCGCTTAAATTTCTCATATTTTTCAATAAGTTTTAAGGCAGCAATTTTTGGAGCACCAGTCATAGACCCCATAGGGAAAGTTGCGTTCAAAATTTCTGAAAAAGTAGTATTTTGTTTTAATTCGCAAGAAATTGTTGAAATCATTTGATGCACTGTTCCAAAGGAATAGATTCCACATAATTCATCTACTTTTACCGAATTTTTACTTGCAATTTTGGATAAATCATTTCTAACCAAATCAGTTATCATGATGTTTTCAGCACGTTCTTTTTTATCTTCCTTCAATTTAGTTTTGAGAAGGGTGTCTTCTGTCAAATTGTCTCCTCTTTTGCTGGTTCCTTTTATTGGTTGAGAAATAATTTTGTTTCCAATTCTTTGTAAAAATCGTTCTGGACTGCCGCAAAAAAATTCAAAATCATCAGTATTTAAATAAGCTGAAAAAGGTGCCTTTGTAATATTTTTCAGTTTTTGATAGCATTCTTGGGATGGAATATAATCAACGCTTGAAGCATAATATTGCTGACAATAATTTATTTCATAGATGTTTCCTAACTGAATTTCATTTTTTAATTTTTGAACATTTTCAACATATTCAGATTTAGAAACCAGACTTTCAAATTGTATTTTAGGTAAGGTTTCGATATTTTTTTTTCCAAGAAAATTATCGAGTAATTTTTGAAAATCTTCAGTCAATTCACCTTCTAGTATTTTTATTTCCTCTCCATTTTTTTCGACTACCAACTCAGCTTTCCAAATTAATATTTTAGGAAAATTAATAAAATCTTGATTATTACTTTGGAGTTCTTCCATTTCATTTTTTAAGTCAAAAGGTAAACACATAAAAAGGTATTTTCCTTTATGCTTTTCTATGAACTTATCAATTTCTTCTAATTCACAAAAATTGGTAAGCTCGTCTTCACAAGAAACAGCAATGATTTCGCTGTTGCAACTAGGAAATGAAATTGAAAGAAAACGTGTTTTTTCCATGAGGTAAAATTAAGAAGAAAAATCAAATCTATTAAATTGATTGCATTTGTTAGTTTAATTTTGTTTTAGTAAGTTTTTTTGTTAATTGATGAGTTAGTTTTTGTTATATATTTGAAAATAAGTTAGTTATTCGTTTGTTAACGGTTGAATCTCTTTTAAGTGCTTGATTTATAGTTGGTTAATTTTTTTTAAAAAGACTCATTTATTTGAAATCACTTGTTGATAGCTAAAGTTTTGATTTCTAGTGATATACTCGTTGTTTAGCCGTTTGAAACCACTATATATTTGAATATCAGACATATAGATTTAAGTATTTGATAATTAAGTGTTTATTCGTTTTTAAACCGATAGAAACATTTAAATTATTGAAAATCAATAACATAAAATTTTACAAAAAATTATTGCATTCTCAAAAAATATTCTTAACTTAGCTTTAATATTAACAACTAAACCATTTTTTATGCCTTGTAATTGCTCTAAACCTAGCAGTGAACAAAATGTGCCATTGTGCGTCATGTGTGACTCAAAACTTTTCGGTAGATCTGATAAACGATTTTGTAGTGTGAATTGTAAAAATAAATACCACGCAGAACTAAGAAAAAATAACAAATCTGTTAGCTCTGAAACGCTCAAAATCCTGCAGAAGAATTATCAAATATTAGCTGCACTTTTTGGCGAATCCTGCAGTAAATACAAAATTAATAAGGTTGTTTTGCAAGCACAAGGTTTTAATTTTGACACCATTACCGGAATGGAACTCAATAAATTTGGATTCAAATTGAAAATTTTTGAATTTTCTTGGTATCAAACGAAACACAATAATCTAGTTGTGTACAGAAACCAGCAAGATAGCAGTATTTCTCCTTTTGTTTTTAAGCGCATTGAGCGATTCGGTCCTCGTGAAACAAATATTATCGAAAATAATTCAATAAATTGATTTATTTTTACCGTCCTAACTTATTTGATTTATTATGTTGTATCAAATTCTAAAAACTTTAGTTTCTATTGGAATACGTCTTTATTACAAAGAAATAAAGGTGGTTAACAAAAGAAATCTTCCTGAAAGCGGACCTTGTATTTATATTGCAAATCACCCAAATACGCTAATGGATGCATGGATTTTAGGCTATGTTTCTCGTCTTCCCATATTTTTCATGGCAAAAGCAACTTTATTTTCTTCCCCTTTTAAGCAAAGAATCTTGAGAAGTTTGAATATGATTCCAATAAATAGGAGGGGAGAAGGTCAGATTAAAGGAGTTTCCAATTCTGATTCTTTTGAAAATTGTTATAAAATCTTAGAAGAGAAAAAGTGTCTCTTGATTTTTCCAGAAGGTACGAGTTTTCTAGAAAGGCATTTACGCGAATTAAAATCTGGTACTGCAAGAATAGCACTCGAAGCAGAACGCCGAAATAATTCGCTTTTAGACTTGAAAATCATTCCTTTGGGTTTAAACTATCAAAAGGCTGAACGATTTCGAACTAGTGTTATGGTTCATGTTGGACAAGCAATCTCCGTGAAAGAATTTGTGCCTGAATTTCAAATTAATCAAGGGCTTGCAGCAAAGAAATTGACTGAAATTTTTCGAATTCGTTTAGAGCAAGTTCTAATTAATTCGAGTGAGAAAGAAGAAGAAAAAATGATCGATGAATTACATCAAATTTTTAAATCAAAGTATATTAAAAGTTCTCAAAAGGGAATTCAAGGTGAATTTGATCTCCTAAAAAAAATCAGGGATAAAATTGAAGAAATTAAACTTTCTAGATCTTATCAAATTAAGGAAATAAATGAAATTTTGGCAAGTTTGAAATCTAAATTGGATCAATTTGAGATAAATTCTGATTTTTTGGACCGAAGATTTCGAACTAAAATGTTTTTAAGACAAGTATTATTTTCTTTCATTTTTCTGATTATTGGATTTCCATTTTTTTTGTTTGGGGTATTTCATAATTATTTTCAATACAAACTAACAGATTTGTTGGTGCCAAAACTCACAAAAGATGTTGAATATTATGCGCCTATATCAGTCTTACTAGGTTTGTTACTTTACCCATTAATTTATTTAACCTTCATGTTTGTAGCAAAACACTTTTTGGGAATCAGTTGGTACGAGCAATTAATCTATTTTTGCGCCATGCCAATCACTGGATTGATGGCTTTTTCTTTAAATAATTATTTCAAGCATGTTTTGCATAAATGGCGCTTTCTTATGCACTTATTGTCAGATAAATATCAAATTGAAAAATTGAAAGACGAAAAAGAAAAGCTCAGAAATCTATTGTTTGAAAACTGATTCAGGCATAAAGTAATATTTCTTTCCAAACTTTCAGTATTATCCAAAGTGGAAAACTAACAAGTGAAATAAGATAAATTGATTTGGCATGTGCTCTAGAGTTTTCGTCATAACTAAAAACACTTGTTCCATTGGG